>CALBFP010000274.1 GCA_937894115.1 uncultured euryarchaeote | reverse complement strand
GTTATGGAGCCTTGAAGTACTTCCTTTTGAAAGTCTCTCCCAAAAAGTCCATGATGTTTGATCCCAAGGCCTCCATCGATTTTATTGGAAACACTGCGCCCTTCATCCAATTTAATTATGTACGTGCGTCCAGCATGTTAGCAAAGTGCGCAGAGGCGGGTATCAACACGCAAATCAAAACAATTGATGCGTCGGTTTGGGATGTAGATGAATTACGATTGATTCAACATACGCTGATGTGGCCAGGAACGATAGAATTGGCTGCGCAACAATTCGACCCCAGTTTAATTGCGAATTACACATACGATTTGACCAAAGCATTCTCTCGATGGTACCAAGACCATCAGGTATTAGGCGAGGAGATTATCACGATACGTGAAGCGCGTATAGCACTAACCCAATGCGTTGCCCGCACAATTAAAGTGGCAATGGGATTGTTAGGAATCGAAATGCCACAGCGAATGTGAACTCAGCTCCGGATTGGAAGTGGCCGAAAAAGTTTCTCAGTGGGTGCCTCTATTACCATGGCCCTCGCTTCATCCGGGACGTCTACGAAAACATCAATTGATTCGGTGACACCCTCGGATTGATAGACCGGCGTTCCTATAATACCTTGTTCGGATTCGAAAGAAATTACCAGCCTGCCAGACATTCCGCGAGGAAGGTCAACGTGAATGTGTAACGTATCATCCTTTGCCCAATCGAACGTCACCTCATTGATGGACTGACCGGTTGCTAAATCCACACCTTTTCTCATTTGGTGAGCCATTCGTTTCACGATAATGTATCCCGAAACAAGGGCTAGGGTTACCAACAAGGCAGCTACTCCGGTCTCTACAATTCCAAGAAATCCCTCGCTGCTCATCAGGATGAAATTACATCGAAATAATTCCTCGAATCTTGGATGCAGACTCGTACCTATCAAATACTTGTTCTGCTGAATTCACCCGCTCTGTAATGGTAAAAGCATGGAACCGTCCATTCCTCGAAGCTCGTGTGCTGAACCTCGCCGTATCCGAAAAAATCTCTTTTAAAGTAGCCTCTCCTTCTGCATCTGAAGACACAATGAACTTGAAGGTGAAATCGCAAGGCCAGACGTGAGTCTCATCCAATTGCTTACGTAAACGCTCGCGTTTGATCTCTTCGGTTTCATTTTGGCTCATTCCCAACATAAACTTATTGCATCAAAAATACACAAGTAGGTAACTGAATCTCCTCTTTTGGCTTAATTCCGAAACGACAAGAAGGGACCACATCGGAATGCAGCCCCCTCCCTAGGAATCGGTCTTGCCAGACTCGAATTCGCTATTTAGTCGTTTTAGGCAAAGATTACTCCTCGCAGACCTGTCCGTAGTATTGGAAGAACTCCAATAAGTCACCAACATTCACTAATCCGTCGTCATTGATATCACCGGGACAAGGATCAGGATAATCGCAACCACCTGGGTAGTTCGCATTCGGGTCGTAGTCGTATCCTTCTGGATCCATGCAACCGACAGTCACACACGAACCATCATCGATACTCGCAATCGGATTATAGTTGGCTGAGGTCATATCTGTACACCCTGTGTATTCACATGAACCATCATCAATTATGGCCTCTGGATCGTAATTCTCCGCGTCCATGTAAGTACAACCCGTAGCATAAACAGCGGTAATATTCTGTTCAATTGTTGTTGAGTTTCCGCACGCATCCGTGAAGATCATGGTACGATGTAGTTCGTATCCCGTTAAGCTATTGCCGAGCCAAACGTCCGATGTAGAGTACGTCCAGTCGCTGCATGCATCAAATACTTCAACGCCTTCAAGATCGTCTAATTCGCTTGTTGCAATATTGCTAATTACTACATTAGGTTCGAATGAGACAACAGGAGGAGTCGTGTCTTCCAACGTAATTGTTTGTGTAGCTGAATGCGTATTTCCGCAACCATCTGTGACCGTCCAAGTACGGGTAACAACGTTATCAGATAAGCATGATGCTTCACCAGAACCGCAGCTATTGACGTCCTCTCCATTCAACTCGAGCTCTGTGAATTCAATATCACCGCTGGTGAATTGGAATTTTACGGCACGAGCAAATGATACACCGGCAACCGTCTTGGTATTCATTCCAAGGCTTAAAGGTTCGGATGGTCCGAAGAACCAATTCCCATTCGCCGTTGTTTTTGCCACACGGAAGTTCGCTCCTCCCTCAGGCAATGAGCTAACGTTAATGGACATCGTCTGCGCTTCATTGCTATTGGGGTCATCCGGAGTGGTCGCCACCAACACAAACTGCCAATTTTCATTCGGTCCGTTTTCAAAGACATCACATGAGCCAATGACTCCTGGTTCTATCCCACCGGTACTTACCTCGTCCGAGTAGGACACAACGACCTCAGCGCTGCAAGCATCATTTATATCCTCAACATCACCCGTGATGGTTAGATCATTTATATCGCTATCACATTCTACAGTCACGTCCGAAGGCACCTCGAATGTTGGAGCTGTAGTATCCTGGACATCTATAGTTTGAATGTGCTCTGTTGAATTGCCTGTGCAGTCGCTCACTGTCCACGTCCGAGTGATAGTGTAAGCCTCAGGGCATGACCCTTCCGCAATGGACTCAGCGAATACAACCTCAACGTCTCCATCGCAATTATCAGCAGCAAGAAGTACACTTGGCGCGGGAACTGCATCACATTCGACCGTTTCATCTGCAGGCAATTCTCCTAGTAACAAGAAAGCAGGTGCCTCCGTGTCAGCCACTACAATAGTGAATTGGTGATCTGTGCTGTTACCGCACTCATCCGTAGCCGTTAAGGTTACCAGATGCTCATAGTTCCCACATTCATCTTCGCTTATAACATCACGACTTTCTGTGATTTCAACAGCGCTACAATTGTCTGCCGCTGCCGAAGAATATGGCTGCTCAGCACATTGGCTAGTTTGATCTTCGGGTGCTTCCGTGAATACGGGAGCTTCATCATCGTACACAGAAATTGACTGAACTGCCGTGGACACATTTCCACACCCATCCGTAAACGTGTAGGTTCGTGTCACTTCATAGCATCCCGCTGATCCTGTGCCGTTGTTTGATGTCTCCTCCCAATTCACTGTAATTGCTGCACTGCAATTGTCACTAAATTCAACTGATCCATATTCCATTGCACCATCGTAATCAAAGCAGGACACCTCTGCATCCTCAACAGTGACTGTCGGAGCTTGGTCATCAGCAAAAGTTATTACTTGCGTCGCAAATGCCGTGTTACCGCATGCATCAGTGGCTGTGAAGGTCCGTACAATTTCATTCAATCCAGTGCACGTCATTTCGCCTTCAGTATCAATGAATGTAACCGTGACTGCTGAGCAAGCGTCGGCAGCAGTTGCATCGACAAAAGGCACATCATTTCCACACGCCAGCGTCAACCCTTCAGGCACGCTTGTGAAATATGGTGCATTCTCATCAATAAACGTTATGACTTGATCCTTCGACGTGGTGTTACCACAAGCATCTGTTGCAATCCATGAGCGAACGATGATATCATTCGCAAAGCAAGCGTTCGCTGATGTTTCAAAGGCATCGCTATATGTCACCTCCAACTCGTTGCTGCACGCATCTGCTGCATCAATTACATCTCCCGTCAAGGCCAGATCCATAGCATCGTCAGTGCAGGCGATGGTCACATCGGCAGGTGCTGTGAATTCAGGACCTGTCGCGTCAATAACATTTACTGTTTGGGAAACAGACACCGTGTTGCCAAGGTTATCGATTGCCGTCCACGTTCGTGTGATGGTCCAAGAGCCTTCGCAGTCACCTGCTTCTACTTCGTCTGTGTAAGATATATCCAAGTTGTCGTCACAGTTATCGCTGAACTGTGGGGCACGAATATCCGTCGCGGCCAACTCACACGTGGTGGCATAAACCTCTTCCATGGCAACCAGCTCGGGTGAGAAGTTGTCGTACAAACAAGTGGCCTCACACGTTTCATCCTCAGCCGCATAGTAACATGAACCGTCGTCTTCTAAGTTCTCTTCACTGTAGTTGCAAGCCATTGGGTCCGTGCATCCGCACAGGTCACTTCCGAATGAAAGTGTTAGGTACAAAGTGTTACCCGCTGAAAGGCCTTCCGGGAAAATCTGCACGTAAAACTGGCCGTGAATAGTTCCTGGTGTAGTCAGCTGTGCAACCATTACACGGTGGTCGTCACCTGCCATGCCATATTGTCCCATGACGTCTGCATTCATGTACCACCCGCTTCCAACTGCATCGTCGATTACAATGTCACCTCCGTTTTCGAAGGCAGCCACCCAAGCTGGGTCATTACCATCTGGCGTTGGTGGGAAGCTCATGGCCTCTGCAGGTGTTCCTGCTCCTAACGTAATAAAGGAGTCATATTGTAAATCTGGGAAGAATGCGAGCAACTCGGACGGTGAAGGCAGTGCCGAACCGTTCACGTTTTGATAAATCTCGCTTGAAGACGCCAAAACAATGGGGTTCATCGCATTGCCGAGAATTGCGTTGACAACATCAGTCGAACTCGGCGTAGTAACGAACACTTGATAAGTTGTTGAACCATCTAAGCTGCTGGCCATTGTCTCGACTTCAACGCCATATCCTTCGGCGCTGCTCACTACATTGGCGCAGCTGCAGAAATCGCAGAAGTCAACCGATGGGTAGGGATACTCAACGCTCTCATCATAATTGCACGCTTCAGGATGGTCACATCCTTGCAAAACGTCACAGATTAAGTCGCCATTAACATCCAAACAGTCGCCATCGCAATCAAATCCTTCCTCCGGGTATTCACAAGAGCCATCGTTGAAGTTGGGATCTGGGTTCACATTAGGGTTAAAATTACATGCACTCGCATCGTTACAACCAACGCAGAATGGTGATACCTGACACATGGATTCATCATGCTCTGTTGCATTTGGATCGTACAGGCAGTTGCCTTCAGTCGTACAACCCAAAATTTCCAATTCATCGCATACGCCGTCTCCGTCCGCATCATTGAGGCAGTTTCCTTCGCAATCATACGCATCCTCTGGGTAATCGCAGCCATTGTTATAAACAGCATCCTCGTCATAATTGCATGCACTTTCATCCGTGCAACCACATGGGTTTGAAAGGAATCCAAGTGTTAGGTAAGTATCTTGAGAAGAGTCACCGTTCGGGAAAATTTGAGCATACAATTGCCCCTCAACTTGCCCAGAAGTTGTCAGCTGTGCAACAAGAACGCGCTGATCATCACCTGCAACACCATTACTCGCATTACTCAAAGTGAACCACGAACCCCCGAAGAAACTGTCAATCACCAAGTCCTCACCAGCTTCGAATTCACTCATCCAATTGTCATCAGGCGCTTCCACAAATGTGATTGCACTTTCCTGTCCTTGAGGAGCCTCGTCAATACCAATGGTCAACCAGCTATCGTATTCGAGGCTCGGTACTACTGAGTAGAAAAGTGTATTTATCGCATCGGGTGAGATTGCACCAAATTCACTTTGGAAAAATTCCGTGGTCGTAGTGAGCGTTGTGGCGATTTGTACATCGCCCGAGATTGAGCTTACAAAATCAGTTGGACTCGCCGTAGTAACGTAAACACGATAGGTACTCATGTCAGCATCCAATCCGTCAATTGATCCATCATGGGTGGTTACCAATTCTAATTCCAGTCCAAAACCATCTTGACCTCCAGTTCCACAAGAACAGTAATCACAGCTACCATCATCGTACGTGGCTCCCTCATCGAAATTACACGCAACAGAATCCATACAACCCAAAACCTCATTAACAGTGATGATTTGATCTGCTGAAACGCTGTTACCACAAGCATCTGTCGCCGTCCATGTCCGGGTAATTACGGTAACTTCAACGTTGCTATTGTCTTGGCTATCATCAAATTCGATGGTCACCTCGTTGCAATCATCCTCAGCTGTAGGCTCAATAATCTCCATGGCGTCCCCAGCCGTATATGTCACATCTTCCGGGAAGAAAGTAAAGACAGGTGCTTCATTGTCTGTGACCATAATTGTTTGAGTGAACGCGGTTGAATTTCCACAATCATCTGACGCTGTCCAGGTACGGAAAATGGTATACGAAGTGCCACAAGAACCAGGCTGGATATCGTCCACCGGATCTGCAATGATTACACTTCCGCAATCTGTTGCTTCTACTGATTCCATTGGGATATCGTCATTGCAGGACAATTCAATGTTCGCAGGTGTAGAAGTGAATTCTGGACCTTGAGTGTCAACGATAGTAAAATGCTGAACGGCTGTATCAGAGTTATTACATCCGTCAGTAACAGTCCACGTACGCGTGATACTCGCAGTCGATAAGCATGATGAATTGTCCAATACAGTGAAGTCAGCTGAATCATCCTCGGTGTACGTCGCAGTTCCACTCCAAGTTAAGACCATGCTGTTTGAATCCGTCGAAACGGATACTTCTGAACCCAAAGCGATTCCATTGGCATTAACAATTACATCTGCCAGGTTAGATACAGACATATTGGAAATGGTCACTATGGCATAATCATACTCGTACGGGAACCCATCAGTACCATCCACATAAGCGTTGATGGAGGCACCAGAGATGTCGATGGCAACCGCGCCACGGTGTGAAGACGGATTTGATGATAAATCGCTGTAATCGATTTCAGGACCGTCTCCAACGGTAACTCCTTGGGCCTCGAGGATTAAGGATTGACCAAAAGGTCCTCCGAAGTCTTTACCCATTTCAACGTGGAAATCAGCTGTAATTCCAGTCAAATCTGCACTTCCACCCATTTCAACGTCAGCATATTCGAATGTCAAGTCATCAGAAGCGCAATTGTCAAATGAGTTCACAGGATACTCAGCAATGCCGGCACCTGGGGTTAAATCATCGGTACATTGAACTGTAAGATCTTCTTGAACAACGGCGACAGGCGGTTCGTTATCCTCCAAACTCACTACCTGTACTGCGGTCGATGAGTTGCCCCAAGCGTCTGTTGCTGTCCAGGTTCGTGTTAAAGTGTATCCACAGGTTGCTGGCTCAAAAGACTCCTCGAGCGTCAAATCAACTTCTGTGATGCAGCCCTCATCCACGGCCACTGCCATTTCAGTTGGATGGGCATCTGAGCAACTCTGAGTAATATCCGCAGGCACATAAGTGAAAATCGGAGCATCTGTATCGTCACTCGCATAACCGAAGGGTAAGAATATTTGGATGGGATTCTGCTGGTCACCTTCTGGGAACATTTGCACAAAGAGTTGACCACTTAAGATACCATTGGTTGTAAACTGACCGACCAATACTTTATTATCATCACCAGCCAAGCCATTTGTATACACGCCAGCATTCTCGTCCCAAGTAACGAACCACCCATCCCCAAACTCGCCGTCGAGCTCTATATCATTCCCTGATTGGAATTCATTCTGCCAATTCGTCAGTGATGGAACCACTTCAACAGATGACTCTGTCGGGCCGTAAGTCCCGCTCTCAATTCCGATTGTAATCCAACTGTCGTATGCAGTTTCTGGAAATACTGAGAAAAAGTTCGGATTGATTCCGTTTGCTGTCACTCCAGATACAAGCTCAGATTGATAGAAAGGTAAAGTACTTCTGATGTATGTAGGATTCAGTACGCCTCCTGTTACAGCTGACAAAACATCACTCGCATTTGACGTTTCGATATACAAGCGCTGAATCGCACCTTCGGGCGATTCTCCCACTGTTTCAATGAGAACATTGTACCCTTCAACAGAAGCACCTGTTGCACAACAGTAATCGCATGAACCATCTTCTTCGGTTACGGATTCATCGTAATTACAGGCAGATTCATCAGAACAGCCAAAAGTTTCTAGTTCATCACACGTTCCGTCTCCATCAGTATCATTTAAACAAATCCCGTCACAGTCGTATACAGCGCTTTCCAATGGACCACCACATTCGTTGACATCAACTCCATTCAGATTTAACTCATTAAATCCTATCGCACCAGAACTAAATTGGAACTTCACGGAGCGTGAAAAACTCACTGCTCCGACTGTCTTCGAATTCATTCCAATGGCTAATGGCTCTGCTGGTCCAAAAAACCAGTTTCCGTTTGCCGTTGTTTTTGCAACTCTCCAAAATACCTCAGCAGTCGTATTCAGGGCGGTTATGTTGATTTCAAGGGTTTGCGATTGATTGCTATTCGGGTCATCAGCCGTCGTAGCAGTGAAGACATACGGCCAGTTGGCATTATTGCCTTGTGTGAAATTACTACATGTTGATATTTCAGCCTCAGAAGATGTACAATCATCTAGATTTTCACCATTCAGCGCCAGGGAGTCAAATTCTCCCTCACCATTTGAAAATTGAAACTTCACCGACCGCGAAAAGCTTACAGCACCAACTGTTTTGGTATTCATCCCTAAGGTCAGTGGCTCAGCAGGTCCGAAGAACCAATTGCCATTCGCAGTTGTTTTCGCAACGCGGTAAGTAGCACCTGACTCGGGAAGTGAAATAATATTCAGCTCAAGCGTTTGAGCCAAATTGCTATTGGGATCATCCGGAGTTGTTGCGGTCAGCACGTATTGCCAATTGGCATTTGGTCCGTCGGCAAACAGGCTGCATTCTGCAATAGTCGAAGTCGGAACGTCACCTAAGACGAAAATCTCTGGATAACTGCATGTTCCATTGTCATCGGTTGCAGATGGGTCGTAATTGCATGCTTCTGGATCAGTGCAACCCCCATCTTCAAATTCATCGCAAATCCCATCACCATCAGCGTCGTTTAGACAGTTTCCATCGCAATCATATCCATCGTCAGGAAATAAGCAAGTAATTAAATCGGTAGGCGCTGCGACATAATTGCAGGCATTGGGATTTAAACAACCTGGTATTTCGTTTTCGTCGCACACATAGTCTCCATCCGCATCATTAAGACAATTTCCCTCGCAGTCAAGGTTCTCTCCCCAATACGCAGGACCGTCCTGGCAGGATCCGTCATCCCAAATTGCTTCTGGATCGAAATTACATGCCGACTCATCAGTGCAAGCGCAAAGAGGAGAAGTCCATGACATGTAAATCTCCTCTGCTAATCCTTGGTCACCGTCGGGAAAAACTTGCACATACAAATCACCGCTTAGGTAACCATCAGTTGTAAATTGCCCGATTAATACGCGGTTATCCACTCCAGCAATGCCATTGGTGGCGCCGGGTGACAAGAACCAAGCACCTCCAGAACTACTCGAAATGGAAATATCATTACCCGCTTCAAATTCTTGATCCCAAGCCTCACCGGGAGTTATGGCCAAAGAGGCATTTGCCTCACCAGCACCTGCACTCGCCATTTGATCGATTCCAATGGTTACAAAAGAATCGTAAACGCCGTCAGCAAAATCAGGAAGCATCCCATAATCTGGGAGCCAAGTTGCAGGTGTTGCACCTCCACCAGGTCCGAGATATTGGTAAAAATCTGTTGTTGTTGAGATATTCAGCGGATATTCAGAATAACCTGAAACGGCAGAAAGAACATCTGTCGGATTCGCCATTGTAATGTACAGTCGGTAAGTCCGTAATCCTGTAATTCCACCGACAGCGTGTAACTCAACTTCTACGCCATAGTCAGGGTTGCTCGACACCACTGAATCACAGCAGTAATCACATGTTCCGTCGTCTTCATTGGCCATTACATTGTAGTTACAAGCAGCGGAATCTGTGCAACCTAGGAAGATGCAAGAACCGTCCTCCAACGTGGCTCCTGGCTGGTAATTCGCGGCAGAATCATCAGTGCACCCACACACCTCGGAGGAGAACGAGAATTGGTGGCTTTCAGGTGCTGTTGCACCGGCAGGAATTAACTCGACAAATAAACTTCCATTAAGCTCGCCATCTGTGGTCAGTTGAGCCAACAAAATTCGCATATCTTCTCCGGAATAACCATTGGTAGCGCCCGCTGGAACAGACCAACCATCCCCTGCCATGGCATTAGAACCGTCGATTATCAAATCGCCGCCAGCCATGAAGGAATCACTCCAATCAACCTCAGTAGCGCTTACACCTGTTACGACGATGGACGACTCCCCACCAACTGCTTCTGATTCCAATCCGATGGTGACATGGCTGTCAAATTCAAGAGCGGGAAAAAAGGAGAACAACCCGGGGTTGATGTCATTGACCGTCAGCCCG
>CALBFP010000273.1 GCA_937894115.1 uncultured euryarchaeote | reverse complement strand
CACACACGAGGATGGTGTCCCTTCGACCGCTTCATTTGCATGAACAGCGGTTCTGAATCGGTGACTGTCGGTTTGCGAATTGCAGATGTGAATGCGAAACACATGACCGACCCAGGCGGTCGACATGAAGGTAAACCGACCAAGCTTCTTGCAGTTGAACGGGCATTTCATGGACGAACAGGCCGACCTGCCCAAATTTCGCATTCATGCATGGATGGTTACAAGAAGAACTTGGCCACCTTTAGAGATATGGACAATCTATTGCTTGTTCCTGCTAACGATGTAGAGGCATTGCGAGGAATGTTCAAGCGTGCTGAAGATGAAGGTTTCTTCATTGAAATGATGGCATTAGAGCCAGTCCAAGGTGAAGGGAGTCCAGGACGGTGCATTGAGCGAGCGTTCTATGATGAGGCACGACGACTGACATTGGAACACGGCTCCATGCTCATGGTTGATTCCGTACAGGCCGGGCTACGAGGACAGGGTTGTCTTTCAGTGGTTGACTACGAAGGGTTTGAGGATGCCGAAGCTCCCGATCTTGAAGCATGGTCAAAGGCGCTGAATGCTGGACAATATCCTTTATCGGTATTGGGTATGAACAAGCGAGCAAGCGAACTCTACGTTGTTGGAATATACGGCAATACGATGACGACAAACCCTCGTGCCCTTGAAACCGCTGTTGCAGTTCTCGATAACATCACACCGGAATTGCGCAACAACATACGCGAACGTGGGAAGGAAATGGTGGACAAATTGAAACAGTTGCAAATGAAGTATCCTGACCAAATTTTGGAAGTTCAGGGGACGGGTCTATTGGTATCAGCCGAACTTAACCCAGAAACCTTGCAAGTCGTTGGCTTCGAGAAGGTCGAAGTTTGGTGTCGTAAGCACGGACTTGGTGTCATTCACGGTGGTGTTAATGCATTACGATACACGCCAAACTTTGCAATCACATCGAAGGAAGTCGACCTCGTCATCGACATCACTCAACGAGCCATTGAGGCGTTTATCGCGTGAGAACAATGGTTCGTGTGAGCGTCCATTCGATTGATGGTTCCATAGCACAATCTTTTGTTGAGCGCCTGCTTATGTTCGATACGACCTTGTGTCTCAGTCAACGAGACGCCGAGACTGTAACTCTTCGATATGCACCGTTACTTGAAGCAGGGCTTGCTGAAGTTGTCGTCTCCAACAATGCTGATGCAGACTTCACCTTCTTTGCCAAACAAAACATTGTCACCATCAATCAATCGTGTTCAATGACGTTGCATGATGTTCTTACATCTGGGCACAATGAAGGGCTTGTGAACCCAGAACTCGATTTGATTTGGGATGCAATTGATGGAACGATTGATGCTGAAGCATCGCATTATTGGGTGGCTGAGTCGGATGTTGTAGACGCCATGGTGCGAATTGCATTGCATCAACCCGAATTACCAACCAGGATTGATGTTGCTGGCCGTCGACGTTGGTCGACTCATCAGACCCATCATGAGTTGAAGATGCTTTACGATCGAACACAAGCAGGCTCCACAGGAGAATTTACTGCCTCGCATCTTGATCAGCCACCTTCACCAAAAATTTCAGTCGTTCCGATCGATGGAAAGGAGCAAGCATCAAGACCAGAACTCGGTCCTTTGCACGAAACGTTGGTTCAATGCGATGGGCACGGCTGGCAACCGACAAGTACGCTTCGTACGGCGATGATGGTGTATTTGGCTGGCAAACTTAACGATTGAAAAGATCGCTACCGAGAAGCGGAAGCAACACACTTGCATCTCCTTCAACACAGACGTTTGGTGCTTCTGGACGCATTTTTCCCCAGCTTATTGCTTCTCTCAAACGTGCGCCAGAGAGGCTTCCATCGTGTTCTGGAGCAGTGGTTACATACACTGCTGCGTCAAGGCCACCACGGTATTGATTCCACCAAATGACGTGATGTTTGGAGATACCCCCGCCGATCATCAATGCGTTCGAGGAGGGAACATCCCACGTCAAATCGGACATTACCTGTTCGTCGGCTAATGTATCGAGGTGAAAATCTCGATGCTTTTGTCGGAACATGAACAATTGCGCCCCAATTGCCCCATCTGTTATTCCTGGAATGCATACGGGTATCCCGTTTTTCCAAGCCCAGTAAATGAGTGAGTCGGGTTTGCCGATACGCTTCCCGAGTTCCCAAACGAGGTGTATGGAACCGAATCCAATCCATGCATCGGCACCGGTCTTTCCGGTTTCTTTGAGGCGATCGTTGTACATGTCTTCAAGAGCGGGCATCACAACGGATTCGATGATTTCACCGTATGACGCATTTGGTACCACAACGTTGCCCAATCGCATCAATTCGTGTTCACCCAGTTCGATGTCATCCAATTCGAATGCTCCGTGATAGTAGTCTTTGTAGGATCGTGCGATGTCATGATCGAGCGTACCGCAGGTTGTAGAGACAACGTTGAACATTTTGGTTTTGATGGCTTCGATGAAAAACGAACGGGTACCTGTTGCACAGAGACAGGCAGGGAAGGAAAGCCAGTTGCAGACTTGGCTTGCATCACCGTCAACAGCGTCAACTTCGTTACGCATGTTCAGCAAAATGTCCCGAGCATTTGCAAGTTTTGTCGCAGTGAATCCGCCCGCCTGTGCCATCTGGTCAATCAACGACGTAGCGTCGGTTACTTCGTTGAAGGCATAATCCTTGACGGGGACATCAAAGTCCTTGGGGTCGATGGCCATGATTCACCGCCCTCGTCTGACTTCATCAACCTTTCATGGGAATGGGAATCTTCAGGTGTTCCAACAAGCGCTCGACGGAGCGCAGAGTTCCATGTACTGAAGGGTGCATTGTATGGTCACCGATGCAATAGATACCGTCCTGAATCAAGCCCAAACGCTCCCGTCCAGCTGCTGTTGTTCCTCCGTAAGGAAGCGCAAAATCAACGTATGTTGTGCCAACAAAGGTCCAGTTTTGCACCTCTGATCCAAACCACTCGGTCAATTCACTTCGAATGCTTTCATGTTCTTGCTCCTTGTTGTGGTTTCGGGAGTCTTTTCCAACGACGGTAGCAACGACAAGGTGCGGGGTTTCCTTGTGCAAGAGTGTTGGAACGTGGACGTGCAGGATTTTTCGTTGGTCTTTACCATGCTCAGTGTTTAGCAACAAGCGAGGACGTTGAATTGGAGCCTCCTCGCACTCGAAAACGTAGGTTGCGGTTTCTTTTCGGCGTGGTTTATCTTGGATACCGAGAATGCGTTGAGTGATGTGTTGAGGTGTTGCTAAAACAACAAGGTCAGCTTGGAGTTTTGTCTTGTTTTCGAGAACAACAGCGTTGCTGGTTACCGATTTAACAACGGTATTGTAATGGATTTTTGTCGTCTCAAGTCGAGAAAACAACTGTCTTGGAACAGCCTCGATGCCTTCCTCTGGCATGGTCATGTTCCCATGTGACATCGCTGAGAATGTAAACGAAGCAAATGCGGATCGCTCCAAGCGCTCATCATCGAGTGTGATGCCGGAAAACAGAGGTTGTAGAAATGTGGATTGAAATCGATTGCTAAACCGCATTGAATCAAAATAGGTATCAAGCGGTAAGGAAGGAGCATCCATAGCCCGCTCTAAATCTCGTTTCCTCGTTTTCAAACGCCAGCGCAACATCCGTAGCGCATTCCAAATCCCTGCTGTTCGTAGTGTTGAGAAGAGGGTTGATGGAGCTCGAAGCGGGTCTCCGATGGTTCTGATGTTTCCTGTTGATGGCGTGATCAAATCACTTGCTGCGTCCATCGATTTGAGTTTCAGTTCTTCCAAATCAAGCCAGCGTGATAGTGAAGGGTATGCGGTATGCAATACGTGGAAACCGACATCGACGTTGCGTGTTCCAACGGTTGTGCTTCTCATTCGTCCCCCTATTTTTTCTGAAGCTTCGATGAGCGTGCATTCGTACCCGTATTGCTCAAGGGCAAGTGCTGCCGCACATCCAGCAAGCCCTGCACCGACAATGATGGCTTTCATGCTCTCCCTCAAACAAGGACGTTCGCCATACCACCATCAAGGTGTAGGACTTGCCCTGTCAGGTTGTCAGGAGCATCGGTGAGGAGCCAAAACATGGCTGATGCAGCCTCTTGCTTTTGGTTAATACGTTGTGTTGGAATCTTTTGTGAGGCCGCCTCACGCATTGCATCGCTTGCCAAAATTTTCGATGCCATCTTGGTATCCGTCAATCCAGGGGCTACTGCATTGATTCGCAGACCACGGCGTGCATATGTTGCTGCAGCAGATCGGACCATCGCTTCAATGCCACCTTTTGCTGCAGCTATCGCTTCATGATTGACGAGTCCGAGGGAACCTGCGACGCTTGAAGTGAAGACCATGCGTCCTTGCCCTTGTCGAAGCATCGCCTTTCCGCCGATTGACAACGTCAGGAAGGCTGAGGTCAGGTTTGTTGTAATCACCTCTTCAAACGCATCTTGATTGAGTGCATGGGGTGGACGAATGACGATGGAACCAACGCAGTGCAAAATACCGTGAATCTCACCTTTCTGCTTTGCTGCATCGATGCATTGTTTGATGTCATCTTCCTTCGTTGCGTCGCCAATCGTAGCGCTGTGCCCTTGTTGCTGGAGTCGATCTGCGTGTTCTTGATCACGAACAAGAGCGTGGATTTTATGCCCTGCATTGGTTAATCGCTCAATAACTTCTGAAGCAATGTCGCTGTTTCCGCCGATAACTACGTGGTTCATGAACTGCTTTAGCTTGGTTTTGCTTTTGAATCGCAGTTTTCATCCACAAACAAACAGGCTTTGAAAACAAAGTTGCTCCATGGAGGAGCATGGACGGAGATACTTGGCTCCAAACGGTTCGTTCCGTCCACATCATCGGTGCGGGATTGCGTACCGATCGCCCTGCACACAGAGCCTTTCATGATGCAGGTGATATGGGTTATCGCATGATCCCCGTTCACCCAAGAGACGCAGGAAACACCATACTTGGACGTCCCGTTCGTTCGCATCCTTGGCAGAATGAGGAGCCAGAGTTGTTCGTCCTGTTCCTCTCCCCTGACCGTGTTTTCGCATCGTTGCGGGAGTGGTTGCTCGAAGGACGAAAAATACCGTTTATTTGGCTTCAACCGGGAGCTGAGCGAGAGGATGTGCTCGAGTTTCTTGAAAATGCAGGGATTCGGTACAGTGAGGGGCGATGCTGGGTGGTTACGGTAACGGAAGGTGACCTTCGATGCAACCAGCCACTTGATGCAGTTCCATGGTTCTTGCAGACAGTGGCTCAGGACGGTAGCGAATGCTCTTTGTGGCGTGCCTTTGAATCAGGTCTTGACCACACACGAGACGAACCTTTGGAGTGGGTGGGTGATTTGTACGATCTCGAAGATTCGGATGAAACCATTGCACGCTACGTTCGTTCGCTTCGGCATGAAAACGAAACGTTGCTCGATGCAGCATATCGTCTTTCCAAGTAGCTAAAGCGTCTGTTCAATCTCAAAAATACGGTCTCTTAATCGAGCTGCTTCTTCGAAATCCAATTGTTTTGCAGCCTCTTTCATTGCCGATTTGAGTTCGTTGAGTAAATCCAGACGTTGCTCGCGAGTAAGCTTTGAATCCACATCATCAGGCTCGTCATATGTCAATTGGATTTTTGATTTTTCAATTGGAGTTTTTCTTTCGGTTTCAGCCCATGCTCCAGCCCCAAGATTGAATTTTGAGGCCCAATCTCCATCCTTTCTGCCACCCTTTTTTGCAACCAGGCGACGTTTGCCATCCTTTGCAGTCGTGGTTCCGGCGATGAGCTCACCAGCTTCGGAACCCATTTGCGGAAGCGCTTTCTTGATGGTCTTCGGAACGATACCATTGGCTTGGTTGTGGGCATGCTGCCGCTTTCGCCGTTCAAGGGTTTGACGTATACTGGCTTCCATTGCAGGACTCATCCCATCGGCATAGAGGAGCACACGCCCATGCTCGTTTCGTGCAGCACGTCCTATTGTTTGCAGGAGAGAGCGTTCGTTTCGTAGAAATCCTTGGCGATCGGCATCGAAAATGGCCACAAGACTCACTTCAGGAATGTCCAATCCTTCCCGCAGCAAATTGATTCCAACCACGACATCGATGTGACCAATTCGTAAGGCGTTGAGGATTTCCGTTCGCTCGATGGTATCAATCTCTGAGTGAAGGTGATGCGACCGTACACCCATTCGATTCAGATATTCGGCGACTTCTTCTGCAAATTTTATTGTTAAGACTGTGACAAGACTACGCTCTCCTCGTTCGATGCGAAGATTGATTTCAGAGAGAAGGTCGGCGACTTGACCTTCTGTAGGCCGTACTTCGATGTTGGGATCGAGGAGACCCGTTGGCCGCAGTTCCATCTTTGCAATCCCTTGAATGGATTGGAGCAGTTCGTACATGGTTTCAGAGTCGGGGTGTTTCTTCTTTTTCTGGCCAGGTTTGGCGCCACCCGCAGAAGCGACATGCTCCAAGCCAAGTGGCACTTTCTGATCGGTTACCTCACAAAGGTGCCGCAGTTCACGTTCGCCGGGTGTTGCGGATACGTACACCATTTGTGGTACGAGGTGTTGGAACTCAGGCATTTTTAGCGGGCGGTTGTCGGCAGCAGTTGGTAGTCTGAATCCGTGTTCGATGAGGCTGTCCTTACGAGATTTGTCTCCGAAGTACATCCCGCCCACTTGTGGAAGTGTAACGTGGGATTCGTCCATGATGACGAGGAATTTTTCCGGGTCTCCATGAAATTGTCGAGCGCACGCTGCGAAGAAGTCCAACAAGCAGTACGGGCGTTCACCAGGTTGTCGACCATCAAAATGCAACGAATAGTTCTCAATCGCTTGACAATGCCCGATTTCACGCAACATTTCCAAATCGTATTGTGTACGTTGTTCAAGCCTGTGCCTCTCGAGGAATTTGTTTTGCATATCGAATTCGGTGAGACGGAGTTGCAGTTCATTCTCAATGCTTTCCAATGCTTCCTCAAACCGTTCTTCACTGGTCATGAAGAATTCTTTTGGGTGAATCCATGCTTCATCCAAATCGTCCAAAATTTCCCAAGAAACAGGGTCACAGACCTGCACGTGTGTAACTCCATCGAGATCGAAACGAATGCGGAGAGGGTCGTCACGAGAAGGCATCCACACATCGAGAACCTCTCCTCGCAGTCGACATTCGCCACGGGAAAGGTCGGTCGTGGTTCGAGTGTATTGGAGTGCAACCAATTCGCGAACGAGATCCTGTGGGTCAATCTCTTGCCCTATGTGAACGCGAGCATGATGTTCGAGAAACGTCTCTGGTGGGTTCAGACCGTATATGCAGGATACTGAGGAGACAATCACACAATCCGGTCGACTAACGAGGCTTGCAACAGCAGCAAACCGTTCTTGTTCGATTCGTTCGTTGATCGACATTTCTTTATCGATGTACAAATCCCGTTTTGCAAGATATGCTTCAGGCTGGTAATAGTCGTAATGCGAGACAAAGTAATCGACTGCATTTTCTGGAAAATAGCTTGCAACTTCATGGTACAGTTGCCGCGCCAACGTTTTGTTATGGCTGAGAATGAGCGTTGGGACATTCAGTCGTTCAATCATGTTCGCCATAGCAAAGGTCTTGCCGCTTCCCGTAACTCCGAGCAGAATGCAGCGTTCTTGCCCGTCTTCCAACTGTTTGACAAGCGTATCGATAGCGCCAGGTTGGTCTCCAGATGGTTCGAATTCACTGTGCAATTGAAACCGTTTTACCGAGGGGTGCAAATGTTCCAATGCAGCGCCTTCGAGGGCCTTTGAAAGATCGAATGGGTCTCGCTCGCCAAGATCAACGTTGTTGACCACTTGGTCTGCGATGTGTTCAAACGCACCATCGTCATCCCAAACCTCGGTCATGGTGGTGCTTCGCGCCAACCCTTCATGAAGATGCGTTTAGGGCAAATAGAGTCCGCCATTGGCATGAAGGACAGCCCCAGTAATGTAAGCAGCATCATCGCTGAGAAGGAAGGAAACGATGGACGCCATCTCATCGCTGGTGCCGATTCGCTTGAGCGGGACTTCCTCAATGCGTTGTTTGCGTTTCTCTTTTGAATCACCTGCAAGGATGTCTGTATCGACGTAACCTGGTGCAAGAACGTTCACCCGCTTTCCTTCAGGACCCACAGCAAGTGCGAGTGATCGAGCCCACGTACTCAGTGCAGCCTTAGAGGCGGCATAGTCCGCACCGTGCGGCGAACCACGGGTGGCGAGTTGAGAGCCAATAACAACCATGCTGGCGTTTGGCGAGAGGTGGGGTTGAATCACCTTGAAAACGTTGACAGCACCTTCGAAGTTGGCTTTCATGGTGCGACGTAGGTCTGCCAATTCCATATCATCAGCAGATACTCGATCGTAGCGACCGTGATTAAGGACCAAAGCATCGATTTTTCTGTTCATCCATGGATGAATGCCAAGCAGACCGATCTCGCCTTCGTCCATACAATCGACCTTGACTGCAAGTGCATCAGCGCCAGAGGTTCGAATCGCATCAACCACCATTTCTGCTGGTTTCGACGACGTGTTGTAGGTGAGAAGCACATCGTATCCGTCGTTGGCCAACCGACGACTGATTGCAGCGCCGATTCCTCGGCCGCCTCCGGTAACCAGGACGACGGGTCGAGTGGTCATGCTTCTCCCAGTGGGGGGGTGTTCATCAATTCATTGCAAGAATTGAGCCAGTTGAGGTGGCTGCCAACCCTCGGGTTTCAACACTTTTCCGTCTTCTCTTCGAATGACTTTCCCATCAACAAGTTTGGACATGTTGCTTCGATGAACCTCATTAAACGCATCATCATAAATGTCTTGCATACCGTGATTTATGATGGTACCAGCAAGAATGTAGCCGATATCGGCCAATGCATCGAGAACTTCAACCAAATCCCCAGAACGGGCAGCTTCTGCATATTCCTGAACTTCTTCAGTGAGCAACTTGATTCTTAATTCGATCAATTCTTTTGGGCCGAGATTTGGAGTTTCAAGTTTGGGGATGTCAAATGCTTCGTTGAATTCAAGCAGCGATTGAACAATTGGGTTCATATGTTGAAAGTATGAAACTCGGTTCATCAATCTTGCATTGCTGACGGATGGGATTAAGGGTTGACATTTTTTGTTTGATTAAAGTACAAGGTTTTCCCAGTGAGCACTATTCCGAAGAGTATTGCAGACACCAAAGCGATCATCGAACCACTGCCTGTATCGAGTTCAAACGAGAGAAACAGGCCCAAGAAAACAGCACTGAGTCCAAAAAATTGCGTCCACAGCATACAGCCTCTGTAGCTCTTCCCAATCAGTTGAGCGGTTGCGGCAGGTGTAACCAACAATGCTGTTACAAGCAACGTTCCAATCACTTGAACCATGGAAACGACCACTGCAGCAATCGTGACGCTGAACCATAGACCAATCCACCGGACGGGGAGTCCCTGAACACGAGCAGCAACAGCATCAATGGTCGTGGCGAGCAGGGAATCATGCAAAACGAAGAGGGAACCGAGGCTGAAGATGCTTACCAGCAAAATGAGGTCGAGGTCCTCGTAGTCGATGAGCAGAAGGTTACCGAACAAATATCCCTCTATATCGGATGTAATCCCTCCCCCCCAGATTCTGAGAACGACCAGTCCCAAAGCTAGCATGCCTGTCAGGAAAATTGCAATGGATGCGTCTCCTGTAAGCAAATCACGCTCCTGCAATTCAAAAATTAAAATCGCAGATATGACGCTCAGAAGAAGTGCATACCACAGCGGTGCTGTCGCACCAAGGACGATTCCTATCGCAACCCCTCCGAAAGAAACGTGGGCAAGCCCATCGCCCATCAAGGCGAGGTTTCTCATCAAGAGAAACGACCCATAAAACCCAGCTACAATGGTTACAAGAATGGCAGCAATCAACGCTCGATGGAACATTTCGAGTTCAAACAAAGCAGGGAAGGTTCTGCCAGGAACGATCGGTGCAAAGAGTTCGAGAACGGGTCCAAAAATCGAAACAACGAATTCGCTGATGGCCATTATTCATCCCCCTTTTCTGATGGCATGGATACCTGTACACTCGATGGTGCATGGACGTGGTCAATACCCCGCAATCCTGCAAGTTCGATGATGTCAGGGAGTTGTTCAGGATGGCCATCGTACTGGATACCACCATCAAGGTAAATCACTCTATGAGCGGATTGACGAATTGCTGCCATGTCGTGTGAAACCAGAATGAGTGTTTTGTTTTGCTCGTGACAAAGGTTGTCCAAAAGCTTCAGGATACCGTTCCTTGCGCTCCGGTCCACGTTGACGAGAGGTTCGTCAAAGATTAGAACTTCAGCGTTGGACGCTAATGCTCTTCCTATCACTGCCCGTTGACGCTGCCCACCAGACAGGCGTCCGATGTCTTTGTTGGCAAGTTCACTCATCCCAGTGAGTTCCATCGCTTCTTCCACTCTGGCACGTTTTTCTTCTTGGCCGTTCTTTCGTAGTTCAATCTGCGAGACCGTGCCCATAGTGATGAGTTCTTTTACAGTCATACGCATCTTAGTTGGAATGTTTGCTGCGGTTTGTGAGACCCAACCAATACGTCCACGGAAGTTTGATGGGTCTGTGCTTTGGCCAAAAACCTCGACCTTTCCGTTGTCAGCTCGCAGAACACCCAATATCGTCAGAAGAAGAGTGGTTTTTCCTCCCCCGTTTGGTCCGACAATACCGACGAATTCCCCTTTTTTAATTTCAAGGTCAATGCCTTCTAAAACCAGTTTACCAGATCTGCTGACAAACAAAT
>CALBFP010000272.1 GCA_937894115.1 uncultured euryarchaeote | reverse complement strand
TTGTAGGGCAGAATCGAGCAATTACTCTTCCTTATTTTCCCAAAAAGTTGTTTCCTTTTCGTCCATCTCTTCAGACGTGTATTCTTTTTTCTCAAGTTTCGCTACTCGTGCTTGTATGACGACAAATACGGTCAGAAGCAGCACCAATACGACTATTACAGCGTACAAGACGAGAGGTAGCTCTTCAACTTCTTCTGCTGTAGTCCATGAAACTTCGCCAGATTTGGTACCGGTTTCACTTGAAATGGCTTCACTCACCGGTTCAAGAACGTCGGGGTAAAGGAACCGACAATTCAACTCAACAGCTCCATCAGAGTTGTGATACCAAGTGATGGGCACATCCTTCGTCTGTCCGGGCACAACAGCCCAGTCTGCCGAGTTGGCAGTCGTTTGCGCTTCAACACCGTCAACGTAGCAACGAACGTTTGGATCTGCAGCAACAGTACCGATGTTTGAGATTGTGACCATCACACCTTTTCCTCTGTTTGTCTCACCGGTTACAGACTCAGGCTCGACGTTGTCGATGCTCAATTGGGGATACACAACGTCGATGGTTGCGCTTGAGACTTGGGGTGCTGCCGCATCAGCAACGAAGTTGCCCCAATTGCTTTCCACAGTGATTTTGATGGTCCCTGCTTCTTTGTTGTAGACGCCGTTTCCATCGACCCATTCAACGATGCGTTTATGCTCACTGGTTCCAATGTTGACGTTCCAGGTGCTTGAATCGAGTGGGTCGCCGATGATGACGGTGTTGATGGTGTTTCCGTTGTAACCAATTCCGGTGGCTGTGACGGTGGCTGTTGGGGCGTTTACCACAAGTTCTCGCTTGGAAAGAAGTCGAATCCAAGCGTCGGTGTATCCTCCTGTTCCTGTTGAATTTTCATAATTGATTGTTGCTTGATCGTGAAGGATGATGTCTTCATCGGTTCGCGAACCGAGCATTGTCGCCTCTTCGACGTTGATGTGTGAACCATCCATGACATGAATGGGTCCGCTACCGTAAAGATAGGATTCCTCGATTGAGCAGGTTCCTACACAGGTTATGTTGGCTCCTTGAATCATCGAATCTTTGATGATTGTAGCACCATAATTTTCCACATCGAAAGCCGCTGCATTCCAAATAACGTTTCCATTTTGTTGGACCAAATCTTCTGCAGGGATGGTCAGCAATTCGGCGTTGGAATGAAACAATTCGATGTATGTGATACCAAGTTGAAGAGGGTAGTTGTGATCGACAAGTATGTCAACAGGTTGCGTTAAATCCACAGAAAACGAAGCGCTTTCACCGGTGATGTTGTTCGTGGTTGCATTGTCCACCGTGAGGTTGAGATGTGCCGTTTCAGGGACATCGATGTTAAAGTAAAGGTTCAATGTCGCATCATCGTCGTTGATGTTCTCATCAACATTGACGTTTGTTCCATCATAAATCAACAACGTTGAAGCGATACCTTCTCCAAGCATAGTGACTTCTTCCATATGCAGTGTTCCGCCTTCTTCTACTATGATTTTCGAATTCTGTTTGACTGCAACCTCACCGGACCATTGCAAAGCACCGCCCTCCGCAACAACGACGGTTCCCTCAAAGGAACCACCAACCCACGTCTCCGAATCGGTTACAGTCACGGTATTGCCTTCTGATGGAGGTGCAGCCAAACCCAGGCCAGAGAGTGCGATGGACATCAGGAGGAGTACAGCGAGAAACGGTGCAGTGCGCATGGTACTCCCAAAGCGAGGACAATCATCAATCCTTCTCTTCCTAATAGGGTACATCCTTCCAACCAATCGCATACCCAATGAGGTTGAACGAACGGTGCAGGAGTGGTGTGATGACCACGATAATCAGCATCGGCAGAAGCAATTCCGGTGCTGCAAGGAGTGATGCTCCCAAAAACAGTTGACCGAACAAAAAGACCATGATTGCAAAAGGCAGGGTATCCAACAAGGGTGCTTTGCTGGACACATCCCCCTCACGCTTCAAGCCACGTCGTCGCTTGAAAAACGAACCCGTCATGTCACCTAGAAGACAGGCAAAACCAAGGAAAGAACCCAAAATGTATGCGGTCATCCATGGCCCACCGACGGAAAACCAAGCACCTTCTGAACCTGTCAGTGGAGTCGTGAAAACAGACGCCTCTTCAAACGTTGTACCCACGAGAGCAACTTGAAGCATGCACAGCAATCCTGCAGTCAATGAACCACCGATAAGTCCATTCCACGTTTTGCCGTCTCCAAGCATTCGATTCCCGTCTTTCATCACCTTACCGCGGTCAATGGGCCAAGGCCCATACCCTGTTTTTGGAAGCCATTTCCCCCACATCATTGCGAAGGTGTTTGCTATGAAGCCAGGAAGGTAAAGCCACAATGTCATCAAAGCCAGCAAAACAAGACTCATTTCGGTTGCTGCATCAACGTCGCTCATGGTGCTAGGACGAACCGCTCGGCCTTTGAAGACTCTTATCGTCTGAACGTTGAAGCGGTTGAATTATCAGCCCAATGCAATAGGGCAAAGCATGGGTCGAAGGGTCCTCGTTATCGGTGGTGGTGGACGCGAACATGCGCTCTGTCTTGCGCTGCACGAATCCGCTTCAATAAGTGAAATTCACACAACACCAGGAAACGCTGGAACCCGTCATTACGGTCGCAACCATGATGTGTCCGCTTCCGATATTGATGGATTGGTTGAATTGACAAAGCACCTCGAAGTCGATTTTGTTGTCGTTGGCCCTGAAGCACCTCTTTGCGAGGGTCTCGCTGATCGGTTGGTGCAAAACGGTATTCCTTGTTTTGGTCCACAGCAAATGCATGCCGAACTTGAGGGTTCGAAGTTGTTCGCAAAAAAAGCCATGGACGCTGCAGGCGTACCTACCGCAGAGTACGATGTCCTCGACGCAAAAACCGACATCAAAGCATGTCTTGATGCCCGTTCGCAGGATCCATGGGTGCTCAAGCGCGACGTCCTTGCTGGTGGAAAAGGGGTCGTCGTCACCACGGATTACGAGGAAGCCGTTGAGTTTATTGAACGGTCAATTGAATCGGACGGTCACATTCTTCTCGAGCGATTTTTGCCTGGAGAAGAGGCCAGCATGCTGGTTGTTATGGATCAGTCGGGTTTTGTTTGCTTGCCACCAAGTCAAGATCACAAACGCGCCTATGACGGCGACAAAGGACCAAACACAGGAGGAATGGGGGCTTATTGTCCAGCACCCGTCGTAACACAATCCATCCACAACAAAGTTCTCGAACGTATTGTTCAACCGATGTTTTCCTACCTGTCCTCGATGAACGTCCCTTATCGAGGGGTTCTCTATGTCGGGCTGATGATTGACGAAAACGGTGACCCGTACGTTGTCGAGTTCAACGTACGGTTTGGCGATCCTGAATGTCAAGTCACGCTTCCTTTGCTCGATGTCGATGTTGGTGAACTGTTGTTCAATGCAGCGAGTGATGCGCTTGTTCAGATGGAAGTAGGTTTCAAATCCCATCATGCCCTAACCGTCGTTCTGGCATCTGAGGGCTATCCAAAATCAGCTGTAAAGGGCCGAAAAATCACCGGCGCTGAAGTTGCCATGGATGATTCAAGCACGTGGATAAGTCATGCAGGTACCGCACTCGATGACTCGGGTAATCTCGTTTCTTCGGGAGGGCGCGTCCTCTCCGTCACATCGATTGCAGCATCTCTTGAAGATGCACGACGTTCAGCCTACCAACGCCTTGGTGAAATCCACCTCGCAGGTTCGCATCACCGGACGGACATTGGTCATCGTGCTTTGCGTTCCTAAATTTCGATGACGTCCCTCGATTTCACCACCTTCCGCATCGTCATTGTTAAAAGAGGGTCAAAGGTGGCCAAAATGCTCCAGCCTTGCTGCTGTCGAGCAATCCTCTGAGGGAAAACAATGGAAAAGGTATCTAAGACCTCGCAACACGCTGTTTTGGGATGGCTAATCGCCCCATTAGCAGTGCTGATTGCGCTACTAGCGAACTTCGTCGATGGCTTCATGTCAATCGACGTCGAATTGAACAACAGCGATGCGTTAACACCGATCATCGCAACCGGTGCTGCTGGCCTCTTGGCTGTCACACCCCGTATCCTCCGCCAACTCATAACCCTTCCAGAGTCGATTTCCCAAACACTCATCTCCCTCGTCATGTTTGTCCTCGCTCTTGTTGGAAGCGCAGCCGTTGAGTTGCAAACCGACGGATTCGTTGGCTTCACATTCTTTGCTGTGCTTTTCGGTGGTTATCTTCTCGATTCACGAGAGCGTCACGAATGGATGACGATGCTCGTTTTCGCTGGTGTCGGTGTTCACGCCGCTTTCGATATTGCAGCTGCAGCTGCCGCAGCCGAAGGCTACCTGCCAGACAATACAGTCGCTCAACCGTACGGCACGATGCTAAGAGAAAGCGCACTTGGGTTCGTCTTCTTCTCCTGGTTTACCGTGTTTGCCATCTTGGGGCTCCTTTCAGGTGTCGCAGGTCGGGGTACGCTCAACCCTGCAGGAGACAAAGGCTGGTTTGCTTTCAACACCGTAAACGGTGGCTGGAACCGCCAAGCCCTACCCTTGCAAATTGCTCTGTTCATTTGGGCGGCAGCCCATCTCGCCACAATTTGGCATTTTGACCAAGGTAGCGTTGATGATCGCCTCCGCCTCTACAGTTTCGGTGTCGATGCCAACGGTTTCGTGGGCTACTATTCTGCACTGTTGACTGGAATTGTGGCGATTATCGTTTCTGGAATGATCGCAGAACGTTGGTTCACCCGAGCCATGACGCTTTCATCGCTTTGGGGACTTTACCTCGTCGGTTCGTGGTACGAAAATGGATTCTGGACCAATCAAACGTTTGCCGAGTCATGGGCACCTCTTATCTGGCTTGCAATCACGTTCTTTATCGGTGTTGCAATCACATTGATTGGAAATCACGAGAAGTACGGTGGATGGTCCAATCGTGAAGAACACAAGCCGAGTGGAGCACGTCAATTCTGGAACGCCCATTGGGCCAGTCTGTTAACGGTTGTAGCATTCCTCGTTGGTTTCGTCATACGAATCCAGTGGTATGCTGTACCATCCATGCACGCTGTGGGAACAGGTGGCTTCGACATGACCGGTGGTTCTGACCCGTGGTACATGAAGCGGGTTGTTGACTACATCCTCGCTCAAAACGCTCACCTTGTCGTGGACGCTGATCGGTTCTATCCAATTGGAGGAATCAACCCACGTCCACCGTTGTTCTCGTGGAGTCTGGCCATAGGCGCTATGATTCTTCAACCGGTTCTTGGCGAAAATGCGGTATGGTGGAGCATGCTTGCTTTGCCAGCCGTCTATGGAGCTTTGACCATTTGGCCCGTCGCTGCAATTGCACGAGATCACTTTGGGAAAGCTGCAGGCGTTATCGCAGCATGGTTAATCGCATTCATGCCCGCACACGTCACTCACTCCACTTGGGGACTTGCAGACCACGACTCGTTTGTTATGCTGTTCATCGTTCTTGGGTTCATGTTCTATTTGCGCGCCGTCAAGTATGCGGGGTCTGAACGACTGGTTCGTACCACGTCCATTCACCCACTCGACATGTTGCGCGCCATGGGCGCTGTTGCTCGAGAGCGTAAGTACGCCATGTCCAATGCGGTATTGGCTGGTGTTGCGTTCGGAGCCGCCAGCCTCGGTTGGAAAGGGTTCGTTGCTGGACCCGCTATCTTGTTCCT
>CALBFP010000271.1 GCA_937894115.1 uncultured euryarchaeote | reverse complement strand
CAAATCCTGCAAGCATGGAAGCCATTTCAAGTGCACCAGTACAACTGTGTGTGAGGAGTACTCGCTCTGCACCGAGCATGTCCTCAAGCATTTTTTGAGCGCGCTTTGTGAAGCGACCGTTACCGGCAAACTCTTGGGCATCGAAGACTTCATTGATGTAGTCCTTTTCGTTACCACCAAGGAATGGGACGTTAAATTTGATGCTGCGCACAAAGTGACGTAAGGTGCGTAATTTTTCATTGTTTTGAGGGTAGATGTATGGACTTCACTAACAAGAAATTGATGATTCTCGGGGCAGGACGTCACCAAGTCCCATTAATCCGGGCAGCTGTTGACCTCGGTGTTGAGGCTCATGTTTGTTCCATTCAAGGCGACTATCCTGGTATTGGTTTGGGTTCCTATTTTCACGATGTTGATGTTTCGGATATGGATGCAGTACTTCAGCTTGCACGGAACATCCTTCCAGACGGGATAATCACAACTGCAACCGATGTTTGCCTCCGCAGCATCGGCTTGGTCGTCGACGTTCTCAATCTATCCGGTTCAGGCCTTGAAGCAAGTTCTTCGTGTCTTGACAAAGTGTTGATGAAAAAGAAATTGATGGATGCAGGAGTCCCTACCGCACAGTATCAGGTTGTCAACAATGTTGAGAGTGCGATTGAGTTTTTTAATCAACAATCGTCGTTCTGTGTCCTCAAACCTGCGGATTCTTCGGGTTCTCGTGGTGTAAGCAAAGTCACCGAACGGACCGAAATACCAGACGCATTTCAATCCGCACAAAATTTCAGTAGAAGAGGTGCTGTTCTCATCGAGGAATGGCTGGAAGGTGAGGAATTTGGGGCGCAAGCGGTCGTTAGGAACAACCGTTGCGAAATCCTTGTGGTTCACAGCGATGTTACAACCGCTCCACCACGTCGCATTCCGATCGGTCACGGCTGTCCTCATGAAGACGAAGCAGAGCTCTTGTCAGAAATTCGCAGCATGGTGGATGATGCCATCGGTTCAATTGGCATCAACAATACGATATCAAACATCGATTTCATCATGACAGAAAACGGTCCAAAAATCATTGAACTGACGTGCCGTATGGGTGGAACACGGCTTCCTGAAGTCTGTGGAACGTATTGGGGCGTAAATTTCTATGATTTAGCAATTCAACTTGCATTGGATTTCAACATTGACCTGCCGGCAACTCCCCAAGGAAAACCTAACGCTGCACACAACCTCATTCTACCACAGTCGGGAGTGCTGAAAAGTATGGACAACATCAAACAGGAGTTTGTTCACGAGATATATCACAAGAATGGGGATTATGTTACAGCAAATGCCGCACAACAGACCGAGTTAGGATACATTCAATTGATTCGGGACGATGCATCTTCAATCATGCCAGATTTGCTCAATGAAGTAAAGCGCATCACGGACAGCGTCACTTTCATGGAGGGATAACATGACCGTCGTTGCTATTTCTCAGTCCAATTACCTCCCATGGAAGGGGTATTTTCAACTGATTGCAAACGCTGATGTGTTTGTGTTTTATGACACTGCAGATTTTACCAAGCGTGATTGGAGAAGTCGAAACAAAATCATCGGACCAGGCGGTTTCCAATGGATGACAATTCCGGTCGGTTCAAACCGTGGAAAATCCATACAGGAAGTGCAATTACCTGAAGGTCAGTGGCGTTCCAACCATCTTGAGACCGTTCGGAGAAATTATGCAAAGGCTCCGTACATCGAAGATGTTCTGGACATCATTTCACCGGTCTACAACGATCTTTCAATCAACACGCTTTCCGATTTCAACCAATCCCTAATACGACGATTTTGTACGTATTTGGGCATACAAACGTCCTTTCGAAACGCATCCGAATTCAACCCAACAGGCGATCGCGTCGAGAAATTAATCTCCATCTGCAATCAGCTAGGCGCAACAACCTACCTAAGCGGTCCAGCAGCCAAGGATTACATTTCAAACGAATTTGAAGGTACGAGCATCAGCCTCAAGTGGATGGAATATGGACCGTTTGAACCGTATGATCAAAGCATTGAGCCCTTTTCCGACTATGTTTCAATAGTTGATACCATCGCTGCTTTAGGTCCAGAATCGAGCCTCAACATTCTAACTTGATTCGTCATCCTGAATGGTCGATTCTTGGATGATGTAGTTCGGAATTCCGCGAGATTCGACATAAATTCGACCGATGTATTCTCCTAGAATGCCGAGGAAAAGAAGGTTGAGTCCTCCAAAAAAGGAGGTGACAAATACTGTCGAAGTCCATCCAGGGACGACCTCGTCTTGAAGGATGAAGTTGACGAGTGAGTATCCCGCAATCGCCAATGAAAATATTCCGAAGAGTATTCCAAGAACGATCGCAAGACGAATTGGTTTGATGGAGTAGGTCATGATTCGGTCGCTCGCAAGTTTGAGTGATTTCTTGAACGTATAACCTGATGCACCTGCTGTTCGTGCCCCTCGTTCAAGATCGACTGCGCTGTACGGAACCCGCAGCGAATAGAGCATGGAGAACGGTGTTCCTGTGTGCTCTTTGACTTCACAAATTTGTTTGACAACACTCTGTCGCATGACTCGGAATGCACCGAGATGTGGGTCGACTTTGAACGGAACGAGGAGATTCGATGTCGCAGCAAACATCCGGCTAAAGATCCGTTTTCGCAACGAATCTATACGCCGAACGCGTCGAGCGATTGCTACCGCTGTTCCATCCTCCAACATGCGCTGAACCAGTGAGGGGATGTGTTCAGGTCTGTCTTGAAGATCCGAATCCATAACAGCGACAAGTTCTGCGCTGGTTGACCGCAACCCTGCTAAAATGGCCCGATGTTGGCCAAAATTACCTGCGAGTTTGATGACTTCGATGTTGTCATGCAGTTCTTTCATGCGGAATGCGGTTGCGTAGGAATCATCGCTTGAACCGTCATCAATCAAAATCAATCGAACGGAACGGAATTCCTGATCCAAACTTGAGAGTACGGTCTTGCACAGTGTTTCAATGACCTCTTCATCGTTGTAAAGGGGGACGACGACATCGAGTGTCATACTGCGCATGTTGTCCATTGGTTCCACGTTCCCACCCTCAGAAGTCTATGTTATAATTCATTCAGTCTCACCGTGGTGGGTTTGAAAGAGCTCGGTCTGTATGAAGACACCAGGGAGGCCCGAAAGTATAATCGAAACAGACAATGACAGTCCACAGATTAAGCATACATGTTCGTCAACACCAAGTAAAACACCCGCACCGACGTAGCTGGCCTCTCGCAGACCCAGACCTCCTATGGAAATCGGGAGGGTAGAGAACAAGGCGATTGCGGGTGTGATTAGAGCGATCATTACTGCAGAATCAAATCCTGACAGCTCGTAAGCAACCAGAACAGGAACAGAAAGTGACACCAATTGAAACATAACGGAGAGGAGGAATACTGCAGCCAACATGTTCCCGCTTGCGTATTCCTTTGTGTAGGACATCGCTTTGTTGAACAATGAGTCCTCATCGGTTAATTTGAGGATGTACTTTGTGCTGATAAGTATCGCTGCAGTCATGAGGAAACCCAGACCAATCAGGTGCCAAGGTATCTGCATAGGAACGTCGAAGAAGAACACACAAGCGGTCAGAAAAATGAGACTGAACAAGCCCAAAATCCGTTCGGTAGCAGCCACTAGAAACGATACGCTACGGCTGGTTCCGGTTGCATTTTTCATGTGCTCAATACGAAACAAATCCCCTCCTATTGCAGACGGTAGAAAGATGGTTCCGTAGGCGGAGAGCACGTACCCTTTCGTTGCATCAGCCACACTTAATCGAGCGATAGGTCGAAAAGCGAAACTTGAGCGTACACCGCCGACAAGAGGGCGCAGGCCTGAGATTACGAGCAAGACGACAACTGCTCCCAGTCCAATGTTTTGCAGCAATTCAGTGATGTCAGTGAGATCGAGAACAAGAAACAGAACAAGGAAGGAAACGAGCGGCAACACGAATGCTATCGCTCGATTGTTTTTTGCAGCCACAGTATTAACCATCCTCTCTAATTTGGCCATTGGCATTGACTATATTTGTTTTTTTAGGGTGCCCTAACATTCATATCTAGGATTCGATTGGCGATGCTAATGAAGAATAGTACGAACGCTGGAAAGATATACAAAGCCGTCGCAATGGTTGCATTCATGTTGATGTTTTCCTTCTCTGGATGTGTTGGGGAAGACTCCGACAAGACCGATAGCACAGGACAAATCGATGATACAAGCAATCAAGGACAAATCGATGATTTGGTGGTCGCTTTCGAAGTGAAAGACACTTACACGAACATCGACGATAACCCCCAGAAATTTGCTGACTATCTTCAGGAGAAACTCAACGCACCAGTTACGCTATACCCAGTTGATGGTGAGGGAGCGGCCATCGAAGCACTGCGCTTCGGACACGCTGACCTTGCATTCATGGACGGAGGCTCGGCATGGATCGGCTGGCAACAATACGATTTGGCAGTACTCGCATCCGAGACCAAACCCGATGGACGTCACTGGTACGGTGCCCGCGCCATCGTCAAAGCAGGTAGTGACATTGCAGATGCATACCTCGACAACGACACCTACACCGACCCCTTCGCAAGTTTCCAAGGGAAGACTTCCTGTCACACAGGTTGGCTCAAATCCGCTGGAATGCTCCTACCAATGGGTTACCTCATCGGTAACGGATATGCCAATGTCATTGGTGATCCGAACACTGTCGAGTCCATGCGCAACACAATTTACGCATTTTTCAATGAAGACGCATCGATTCCTGAGGTAGGAGACACATATTACAGCTACAAAGGTGCGCTACGATGTCTTTCAGAAGACCGTGGAGACATAGCATTCGTTGCTGATACCACTTTAGATTACTACTGTGTTGACCGTGTAGACAGCAACTCATGGTGCTTGGACGAATCCGAATACGTTGAATTGCCACTCTTCGGACGTGCGCCAGGCCACCCAGTTATGTACAACCCAGAGACAATGAGCGATGAAAAGGCAAGCATTGTCAAACAGGTACTCATTGAGATGGAGGACGATGAGGTTGGAGAAGATATCCTCGACGACATCATCAACTCACCTCGAGGTATTGTTGATGTTGGAAACACAGAAGACCACCTTGGAACCTACTCCGCAGCAATCCGAAACATTCCAGGTATACAGGCTTACTACGGTGGAAAATACAGCATTAACACCTCAGTTTCACCAACCAAAGACCCGATCATCATCGCTTATGAAGTTCGAGACACATACGAAAACATTGATGCAAACCCACAACTCCTCGCAGACCGCCTCGCTATGAAACTCAACGTGAGCGTTGAGTTGTACGACGTTTCCTCAGAAGGAGCAATCATCGAAGCCCTTCGCTTCGGAAACGCTGACATCGGCTTCATGGACGGCGGTGCCGCATGGGTCGGATGGAAAGAGTACGGATTGTCTGCTCTTGCTGCGGATTTGAAACCTGACGGTCGTTCATGGTATGGAGCGCAAGCCTATGTCCGAGCTGACAGCGATATGGCACAAGCCTTCCTTGATGACGACGACACAACCGATCCATTTGCTTTGTTTGAAGGCAAGACCTCATGTCACACCGGTTGGTTGAAATCCGCAGGAATGCTCCTTCCAATGGGTTACCTCATCGGTAACGGATATGCAGAGGTTATAGGCGACCCTGACGATGTTGCATCCTTGCGATCAACAATTTACAACTTCTTCAACGAAGATGCGTCGATTCCAGATTCTGGTGACTTCTACTACAGTTACGAGGGTGCACTACGATGCCTCTCAGAAGGTCGTGGCGACATTGCCTTCATCGCAGACACAACCTACGATTACAACTGTGTTCAGAAGCAACGCAACTGGTGCCTCGAAGAGGAAGATGGTTCATCAGGATACATTGCACTTCCGTTGTTTGGAAAGGCTCCAAGCCACCCTGTAATGTACAATCCAGATACCATGGATATGTACACCCGAGCAGCTATTCTCACGGCCCTCATGGACATGAACGGCGAGGAATGGCTTGACGAAGGATCAGGTTATTGTTACAACTCCCTCACTCGAGAAGTTGACAGTGAAATACCAAAGAACATGTGTGGAGACTCAATCCTTGATGAAGTCCTTAACACCGGTGGTCTCATCGCCGTCAACACGCAAGAGCACATGGGTAGTTACTCTGATTCCATCTCAAACGTTCCAGGAATCGCCGCATACTTCGACGGAAAATACGATATCTGATATCGAACGGTTTCGGATAAGCGGTAGTCCTTTGCGGGCTTGGAGTGGTTGAGGTGGTTGAGAACGATATCGTCCAAGGCCATGACCTTGCAATAGGGTACGCCAAAGATGATGTTCTGTTGTCTGGCATCAACTTGACACTGAAACCTGGTGAAATCGTTGCAATCAATGGTGCCTCTGGTATCGGGAAAACAACGTTGTTGCGAACCTTTGCTGGACTTTTAGATCCGATTAAGGGCCAAGTCAACATCTTCGGTAAGCCAAGGGGAAATCGAGGAGAGATCGGTTACATTCCGCAACGTTTGGGCTTGATACGGCACGCAAGTGTGAACCACAACGTCATGCTGGGTGCTAAAGCAGGCCATACCTCTGCATGGTTTCCGTTTTCCAGAGTTTGCAAGATTCACACACTCGAGGCTATCGAATCTGTCGGATTGAAGCATAAACTTCGAACACCAATACGAAAACTCTCTGGTGGTCAGCAGCGCCGTGTTGCTGTTGCTCGAACACTCGCACAAAAGCCCCGTCTCATTCTGGCGGATGAATTCTTAGCAGAACTTGACGAAGAGACACTCAACATCGTGATGCAAAAAGTACTGACCTATGTAAAAGAAAACAACGCAATCATGATTCTTGTCGAGCACGATTTCGAACGGGCAATGCAGATGGCAGACCGTTTGTTCACCGCTGTTGGTGACAAATTGATCGAGATAGAGGGAGATATTATCCCTCCAAAATCTACGATTGTGGGGTGATGAAGTGTCAAACCTACCAGAAAACGTGGAAATGGAGGAGAAACCCACCCCGTTGTTGGACGTGTGGTTTCAATGGCGCTACCCAATGATTTTCTTTACACTGTTTGTTCTAGCTGTTGGAGTTACAAACTCAACCATTGAAGGAAATTGGCAAAAACTGTTTGACAGCCCGAGAAACATTAAGATCTTCTTTACCGAATCGTTGTGGCCTCCCGACTGGTCTGTTGTCGAACCTCAAGCATATCCCGTCTGCGAAAAGTCAGAAGCATTCGATTTTATGTGTTCAACGGCTTGGATTGGTACCCTTGAGACACTAAAAATAGCGTTTGTTGCAACGGTTTTCGGGATGATCATCTCTTATCCTATCTCTATACTTGCGGCCGAGAATATCAGCCCAGGTTGGGTTTCGTACCCTGCACGAATCTTTCTTGCAGCATTCCGAAGTCTTCCAAGCATTTTGTGGGCGATTTTGTTTGTCATCATGGTTGGTTTAGGTCCAATGGCTGGTATACTGGCCATGACGCTGTACACCGTTGGATATCTCGGTAAGTTGCAATATGAGGCAATTGAAGGTGTTGCGAAACCACAGCTCGATGCATCCAGAGCCATGGGACACGGTTGGCTTGAGCGATCGTTCGGTGTTATCCTTCCAGAATCGGCAAACAATCTCATTTCACAGGCCATATTTATGTTTGAGTACAACTTTCGACACGGTACAGTTATTGGAATCGTCGGGGCAGGAGGAATTGGATATTACATCAATTTGTACTTAAAATTCTTGCAGTACGACAAAGTATTTGCTTATGTCATCATTATATTCATCGTCGTCATCGTAATTGACTTGATGTCAAAGTTTGTGCGCTCGTTTTTCAAGGACGACAAGAAGATGAGAAAACATCCGTGGTGGACCATCATACTACCGTCAGGAGCGACCATCAAATTGATGAAAAAGAAGCCTTAATCGGCAGCTATGTGCAGAGCACCGTTCTTGTAAAAGACTTGGATTCGTTGCGGCACCTTTCGTGTCAGGGAAGCGACAGCTTCGTAAATGATGTCTTCTTCAACAAAGAATTGTTTGGCTGCTTTTTTTGTTGACCATGGTTCGACATGGAAGTTGTTTTCGACCAACCAATCCAAAAGACCTGCTTCAAACTCGGTCAGTTTCGAGGGATTGTCTTCTGCCATGCTACTTGGAAACCGTTCCTCCATATGAGGAAATCGGACCTAACCCAAGAGAACCATACGACGACAGCACTCCTCAGCCTCGATATCTCCATCGAGTAGAGTGTTAAGTGCCTTGGTGAAAGGAATGTCAATGCCTTGGTCGATGGCTCGTTCTCGGAACATCCTTGCTGCTCGTACTCCCTCAGCAACCATGGTCATTTCATCAAGCGCTTCCTCCAGTGATTTCCCCGTTCCAAGTTTTTCTCCCATGGTTCTGTTACGCCCAAATGGTGAGGTAGAAGTGACGTAGAGATCGCCAAGGCCCGCTGGGCCAAACGCAACCTCTGCTCGTGCTCCAAGGAGGGGCAAAAGGATGCAACCTTCCTTGAAACCGGCGCTAAAAATTGCTGCTTTGAGATTGTCTCCACCGAGCGTTCCAATCGTCTTGAGGCCGTCAACAAGTCCACAGGCTAGAGCGACGACGTTCTTGAATGCGCCCCATAATTCCGCACCTTCGGGGTCCGAAGCGGCATGGAGCAACAATGTAGGTGTTGAGAGCGTGTCGGCCAACCGTTTGGCAACAGAAAGGTCCTCAGAGGCTACGAGGGCCGTTGTCATGACACCTCCAGCGGCTTCAGGTGCGATCGTTGGACCTGTCAACACAGCCAGAGGGTTTGAACAATCGGAAGCCCGCAAAGCCTCGTGAATGGCTTGTGAAATCAAGCGTTTCCCAGGGGCAAGTCCTTTGGCAAGATCCAGCAACACATGGCCTGGGCGTAGGAATGGAATGATATCATTGACAACATCAAGAATCACTGAAGAGGGAATTGCTAACACAACAATCTCAACACCGTCCAATGCCTCCTCTAGGTGCATGGTTGCATCCAAACCTTCGACGGATTGCTGTGGAAGATACTTCCTGTTAATTCCGTCCATTGTTATCGATTCATAGACTTCATGCTCGATGGTCCATCCTTTGACCTGATGCCCTTCAAGGAGCCAAAGACGTGCAATAGCTGTACCCCAATTGCCCAAACCCAACACTGCAATGTGTGCCATGAGAAGAGTGTTCGAACTCTTTGTCCTTATGTGCATTCCCTTCCATAGAAGCGAAAATCTACAATTTCCTATGAGAAAGAATTCACCGAATCAAAACAAGTCGTCGTCGTCCTCTTCAAAGGAGAACACGTCTTCTTCCTCTTCTTTCTTGCTTTTTGTTGCTGCAGCCTTTTTCGGTTTCTTTTCTTCTTTCGCAGGCTCTGCTTTAGGTTCTTCAACCGGTTTTTGTTGGGAGCCCTGTGTACGCAATTTGGCCATTTCTTCCTCTCTGCGTTGCAAATCCTCTACCGATGTCCCTGTTTGGGCAGCAAGTGCTCTACGACGGTCTTCTCGGGCTTTTCGTTCAAGTTGCTTGTGTTTTGCTTTGTCGATGTTTTGCAACATGTACATCGCATCGTGTTCCAGCAGTGGAGAATCCGATATCAGCGTGATATCCAACCATCCTCCATCTTCGACAATAAATTCAGCTAAGGGTTCAAAGTTCAGATCGGATTTCTTGATTTGTGTGTAGTGCATGGCGTTTCCTGTTCGATGTTCGATTCCAGAGAAGTGGCAATAGAATTCCTTTGTGCCGATCGATTCACGAACCATGTCGAACAGTTCGCCGTAATCTTCAGACGTCTTCATACGGCCGTGACCACGTGCATGGATGTGAGCGATGTTGAGAACCGGAATGGTGCCTTCGACATGGTTGACAACTTCGATGACCTCTTCGAGACTTCCCCACAGTTCTTGTCTGCCAGAGGTTTCGATGCCAATTTTCGAAGGCGTCCCGTCCTTAATCCACGGAAACACAGGAAATTCATCGTCGTCATCATGCCAAATTTCGTGAATTCGGTCAACGATGCTTGAGAAAATGTTTGCCACTTGCTCGTTTGCAGCCGTTCCTCGACCAAATTCTCCGTAATGTCCGGCATGAAGGGTGATATGGCGAGCATTGATGGTTCTGGCCGCCTGCAGTGTCGCTTCGATTTTTGCCAACGAACGCCCTCGTTCCACACGGCTTCCCAAGAGTTCAGAATAGTACGGCCCGTGAATGTTCATTTCGAATTCGGCTTTGTTTGCAAGGACACCAGCTTGCCAGTATTGTTCAAAGTGCTGTGGTTGAATCAATCGCACGGTCTGTGCTTCCATCGTCTCAAGCCCAAGGGCAATAATATCGTCCATTCCTTCAACGATTGTTCGTCCTTTGCAAGACAAAGGCACACCCGCTGGACCAAGTTTCACTCCCATCATTCCATCCCCGCGAATCCGAGCCAAGCCGTTCCCTAAATTAACCCCTTTCCGACACAAGTTTGCCAGATTTCTGTACACAATGTAGAATACGACGGTTCATGAAGGTGAAACGAAACGTATGTGTATGTCGGAAATTGTTGATGCTGCAATCGCTGCCTTCCGCCAAGGCAACCCTGTTTGTTTGTTTGATTCAGACAAACGCGAAGGTGAAACGGATTTGCTCTTTCCTGCTTCCTTTGCGCAGCCAGCAACGATGCGTCAACTCCGACAAGACTGCGGCGGTCTTCTCTTTCTAGCGATTGGGCACGATGTTGGTGAAGCGTTTGGCATGCCGTTCCTTCAGGATTTGCACACACACGATGCATTGATGCAGCAATATCCAATTCTTAGCGAACTAAAAACCAACGATCTTCGATACGATTCCCGCTCCGCGTTTACGCTTTCGATCAATCACCGGGAAACCTACACAGGGATTACAGACTATGACCGCGCTTTGACCACTCGTCGTTTCGCCGAATTGGCTGCAACAGTGGTTGACGAGAACTTGTCAAAGAAGGATGCACAGCAACGAATGGGAATGGAGTTCCGAACCCCTGGACACATTCCCGTATGTCGTGAATCAGAAGGAGGTCTTTTGAAGCGACAGGGCCACACTGAACTTGCTGTTGGCATTGCTCGACTTGCTCAACTGGTTCCGGTTGTCATTGGTGCTGAGATGCTCCAGCCAGATGGAGACAGTGCACTTTCTGTTAACGATGCTCGAATTTGGGCACAAGAACGCGGCATTCCGTTTTTGGAAGGATCAGAAGTAATTGCGGCATTGCATGGGCAAGAACAAAAATATGGGTCTGCTGTTTGAAGAGGTTGAGAACGATGAAGAAGGTCATGGCCGTGGGTGTTTTTGATCTTCTGCATGCCGGTCATCTCCACTATCTTGAGCAAGCCAAAGCACTGGGAGACCATCTGACTGTCGTTGTTGCGCACGACGATACGGTACGAAAACGGAAGCACGAACCTGTGACAAATCAAGCCTTGCGCCGTCGAATGGTCGAGGGGCTCAAGCCGGTTGACGTCGCCTTTGTTGGCAACCCTCCAGATGTGCCTATTTTCGATATTCTGCCCAAGATTGAGCCCTCAGTTATTGCGCTTGGTTACGATCAAGAACATGTTGAAGATCGCATACGCGCAGCCCTTGAAGAGCGCGGTTTTACTTCGATTGATGTTGTCCGCGTCGAAGGGTTGAGCGATGATTTGGATGGTACGCGGAAAATTATTGCCCGAATTGTGGAGCGAGCAAAAGGAGGCAATTCTTGATGTTCACTGGAATCGTGCAGGGCAAAGGTCACGTTGTTTCCATAGAAACTGGAAACGAAATCACCACTTTTCACATCAAGGTACCTTCGACAGAAGGTCTTGCCATCGGTGCCAGCGTTGCCATTGATGGCGTGTGTTTGACTGCTACCGATTTCTCTGAGGAAGTCGTATCCTTTGATGTCATACCTGAGACTTTGGAAAAAACCACTCTCGGTCAACTTACGAAGGATTCTGAAGTCAACGTTGAACGTTCACTTCGTTACGGAGACGAAGTAGGTGGACATCTTCTATCAGGCCATATCATCGGCAGAGGGCTCATCAAAAAAGCCTCAGAGGTTGGTGACGGTGCACAATTCACGATTCTACCGCCGCCTGACGTTCGAAAGTACATTGTCACCAAGGGATATGTCGGTATTGATGGCATTTCGTTGACCATTGGTAATGTGCATGATGATGGGTTTGATTTGCATCTTATCCCAGAAACGCTCCGGCTTACCACAATAGGTGAGAAGGTGGTCGGCGATGCAGTCAATCTTGAAATCGATTCGACGACAATGATGATAGTAGAAACCGTTGAGAGAATGATAAAGGAGGAACAAAAATGACCAATATTGCAGCAGTATGTGCGACGTACCACTTAGAAGAGATTGAAAAAATGCTTACCATCGCAACCTCACAAGCCGAAGACCTCGGTTACAACATCGTTGAAGTTGTACGAGTGCCGGGGTGCATGGAGGTTCCACTTGCACTTGATCGCGTTCTCGCTGATGAAGAGATTGCAGGAGCATTTTGTCTTGGTATCATCGAAAAAGGCGAAACGGATCACGGCCTTGTAATGGGCCAAGGTGTGGTCAAAACAATTCTCGAATTGCAATTGGTACACAACAAACCGATTGGATTAGGAATCATCGGTCCAGGGGCACTATCTGAACATGTTGCCCCTCGAATCGGGCCGCATGCTACCGCAGCAGTGGATGCGTTAAGGCCGTTCTTGAGCGATTGAATTCTTTCGTTTCTTGTAGAATACGTAGCTCCAAATTCCCACGATGACCGCAAGATTGGTGAACCAAACCCATGGTGTGCTCCAACGATACCCATCGAAGTGAAGGTCACTGAACGGTGCAAGAAACGGAGTTGGAAAGAACTTCGCTGTGTGTGTTGGTATGTCGTTCACAATGTGAATAAACCAAGGCAACCAGAGCCATATTGCCGCATCTCTTGCTGACAATGTGCTGTTTGTGAACAATCGCTGCGTTACCCCTCTCTTCTCAAAAAAAATCCATGTAAAGAGGAACCCAATCGTGGCCCAAACAAGACTGTGTGTCACTTGATATGCCTCCCAAGCATACCAACCGAAATCAGCGGTGACGGTTTCATCTGTGATATCTGGTCGTTCGTCCAAGAAAAAGGAATTCGGTACGAAGACCAACAGATCTGGAAGGACGCCCATCGATCCAGCCACCCAAAATTTTGCCCGACCGTTCGTCGCACCGGACCCCATCAACCAGTGGGAGAGAACATCCATGCATCGAGGAGTGGTCGACCAAAAATAAAATTAAGCATGTATTGTCCATCTTCATTTGGGTTCGTCATGCTGTATGAGGAGGCGAGGTTTATCGGCAAAGTCATGCATTCGCTGGACCCGAACGATGTGTTTCCACTCCTCAATCTCGGAAGTTCAAGCGATGAACTTGCAAAAAACCGTCAACCATGGATAGATGAGTATATTTTCAGCAAAGCAAGAGCGACCAATCAAAAAGTTGTGAACGTTGACTTGAAGAAAAACCCAGGAGTTGATATCGTCGGGGATGTTACCGATCCTGAATTCCTTGACGAATTGAAGACGATGGGCTTCAAATCCATCATCTGCTCAAACATGCTCGAACACGTGCCTACGGAGAGTATTCAGCGGATTTGTGAATCCCTGCAGCAAATCATTCCAGAAAACGGCTATTTGTTTATTTCAGGCCCTTACAGATTTCCGTACCATCCCGACCCTATCGACACAATGTTTCGGCCAAATGTTGAGGAATTCGCAGCGTATTTTTCGGGCTCAACATTGATTGAAGGTGAGATTATAACCAGCAACGATCATCGTAAACCGATTGAACTGGTGAAAAATGTTGCACGAATTTTTATGCCGTTTTACAAACCAAGGGAGTGGCTGTTTTTCCCTCGACAGTTCCCATGGCTTTTCAGAGACTACAGTGCAACGTGCTTAATCCTACGAACTTGAATACGTCGCTTATTCGTTACGAACCCATTGCATTGTAGTCGGGTCCCGGTAAAACCACTGTTGACTTCCTACTGGATGTTCGATATACTCTCGACCGTCTTGCATTGCACCTCGAGTTTCATACGCTGGATATTCGATATCAGAAGGTTCAGAGAGCTTTTCTGGTCCTTTCTTGCGAAACATCAGAAGTGCAACGACAGCAACCAACAACACACCTGCTCCAATGAGTACCGGCGTGTTGACGAAGTCGTTGTCAGAGGCGCTCTCAATCAATTGATTTTGTTGGGAAGAACAACCCTTGGAATCTGCTACATGTTCGGGATTCGTGTTTGCACATTCGTCGTTTTCATCGTAAACACCGTCACCGTCGGTATCCGTTTGCCATGTTGAACACCCACTTGGCGACACAGAATCCGCTAGCGTGTTCGGACACAGATCGAATTTGTTGAAGACTCCATCACCATCATCGTCTTTCTGATTCCAAGAGCATCCATTTTCATCCACAGATTCGTTAACCCCAGTATTCGGACATCTGTCTTCTAGAGTACAGTTCGACGGTCCAGATGAGACAGCATCCAAATTGCAAACACTGTCCAAATCAGCGTCGACCTGAAGGTCGGAACAACCGAATTCGTCGATGACGTCTCCTTGGCGCGTGGATTCACAATCGTCCCAATAGTCTTTGATTGAATCTCCGTCAGTATCCCGCTGTTTTCGATCGCAACCGTCTTGATCGGCATCACCCGGAATTTCGGTATCAGGGCACTCATCATCTGCATTGTTTACTCCATCACTGTCGTGATCTTGTTGAGCCCAACTGCAACCGTAGTTGTCAACGGCAATACCATTCGCAGATTGGGGACATTCGTCCTCTCCAACACAATTTGAAGGACCATCACTCAAAGCGTCTTCGTTGCAAATACCATCAAAGTCTTCGTCTACTTGTTGATCTGTACAACCGTTCTCATCGGTTGCAATTCCACTGGGTGAATCAGGACAAAGGTCTTCAAAATTTGCTAATCCATCGCCATCATCATCAAGTTGATCGCCGCCGCATCCGTTTTCATCTACCTCAACATCAATGCTGGTCCCCGGGCACTGGTCGACATTGTCACTGAACCCATCTCCATCCGAGTCCGGTAGCCATTGCGAGTAGTTATCCTGTGTGTAGAGCTTGACGTAGGCAAATTGCTCTTGTGGATGATAAACTGGAACAAGTACGTTTCCTGAATTGATGATTTCGCTTGAACGAAGCAAGGCAAGTTCGTCACCATCGAGATTGTAAGACTGAAGTTTGGTTAATGCGCCTGAACCCTCTTCACAACCCCACGAACAAAACCCAACCATAATTGTAGCGTACATCAAATCGCCACTTCTGGAAAAGGTGATGTCCGTGATTTCTGACTCATTGGTTGTAAGTCGAATGGAATTCGAAAGTTCAAAATTTGAGGTTTTGTAAAAATACAGATTTTCGTCATATGTGGTGACAATATAGTTCGCGTCCGGTGTGAGGTAGAATCTCTCAGTACTTTGTGCGCGCTTTGAGTTTACGAACTCATATTCAATCAAGTCCCACATAACAAGTTGAGAACCGTCCCCTCCAATGAGGGTGCTTCCATCGTTGCTATACTCAAGATGATCGATTCTAAAATTTCTATCTTCGAGCAATGTCAAATGGGTTGAAAAATCCTTGACGCTCGTAACCGTTCGGTAATTCGTCCAAGAAAATGTTGTGAAGGCAAACGTCGTTCCATCGGGAGAAAATCGCAGAGTTTCATCTATAATTTGGCTGCAATCCTCACCGGTATCGAATTCCTCTGACAGAGCCTGAGTTGTCCCATCCCAAATCTGGTACGTGCACACATCATCATAGTAATCGCCTGTAAAAATCAGCAATTTGTTCTCTACAGGACTCCATTCGATTTCCGTTATGCTGTTGTAATAACTTGTTGATTGAACGATGTCAATCGATTGGAATTCAGAATCAAGAATGTAGAGGTCCGGATAGGAAAATGCAGCGATGTATTGCCCATCTGAAGAAATTTCAATATCCCGGAATTGTGAGGTATCCTCTATTGCAGGTGTTGAGGTGTTCCAAAAGATCACTCTGGGGCAATTGTTTTGTGCGACCAAGGGGCATTCGTCAAGCTCATCAACTATCCCATCACCATCGACATCTCTTTGATTACCGGAGCAACCTTTTCTGTCGGGAATGCCGTCATTGGACGTATCTGGGCACTCATCATCAGAATCGGATACACCATCGTTGTCCGAGTCTGTAAGTTGTGCTACAGAACAACCAATGCTGTCGACGGAGACACCCGTTTTCGTTCGAGGGCAAAAGTCGTCACGATCGTTGATGCCATCCGAATCCGAATCCCTTTGACTTGGGGCGCAACCCGCTGAATCGGAATCCTCCTGTGCATCGGTTCCAGAACATAAATCACGATAGTCAACGACCCCATCACCGTCGCTATCCGGCATATATCCTGTAAGTAATACTACATTTGAGGAGACTTTAGTCATATGGAAAATTTCTGAATCGTTTGAAGATATGGTGATGGAGTCCCAACCGCTGTTTTTTGCAACGAAATCACTCTCTACTGACCAGCCGTTGGTGGAAATTAACACAACGTTGTCTTGATAATAATCATTGTTGAGGAGTAACATTGTTGAACCATCGAAAGAAAATAAGGGATTTGTACCTGAAAAACTCTCTCCTTGGCTGTAATCTGATACAGAGTAAACGTAAGTGCCATAATAATCAGATACCAGGATTTCATTCCCGTCAGGTGAACTGAGCATTTCATTACAGCTGCTAGTACAACTGACCGTGAATGATCGAGTCATGACCCATTGATATCCTGCCAAAGGAACGTTTTGATACTCGTAAACGTTTCCCGTCCCATCCGAATTGAGATACCATAATTTGTCTTCGGTAGGGTCATGTGTCACAAGTCCTCCGTTTGAAGTGGTCCCATCAACTTCGTCCCAGTCTGGGCCCTCGTACATGTGACCTCCGTTGTTACCTGTAGCAACAACCAATCTATCGCTTTCTCCTGACCATGTCATGTCTGAAATGAAAAAATCAGTCATGGTCTCGTCCAGCAATACTTCCCAATCCGACGTGCTGTAGATCTTTACGTTTCCAGGGGATGCTAGAGCGAGGAGGTCTCCATCTGGAGAGAATTGTAAAAAATCAAGTTCGTAATTTGTTTCAAACGATTCAAGAAGAAGAAGATCGACAGAATCGTAAATCGATACGTTTGAAGGTCCCTTGGAACAACGTCCTGCATATGCTGCAATCATTCCATCATTGCTCAAATCAATTAGCGAGCCATAAGTAAATCCTCCACAACCAAAATCGATCGGTGTTTCACGGTGAGCCACCCAATCTCCGTAATGTAGAGAACGTCCAGATGTGGCTTGAGTATTTTCCTCGTCCGTTGAAAAATCGCTTGTAATGAAAGGACTTGTTGTACTCACCAGAAACATCAGACACAAGACGAGTGCGAGTGTTACGAGTCTACGACTCATGTGGGCAAAATGAATGCCGTCCTACATATGTGTTTAGCCGACGCCTTGATTGAGAAATCAAAGGGATAATGTTCAAG
>CALBFP010000270.1 GCA_937894115.1 uncultured euryarchaeote | reverse complement strand
GACAACTCGAGAAGCCTTGCAGAGATATACAAAGATTCAATCGATCGAAATGCAGGAGTCGTAATGATTTACACAGAAGGAGTTGAAACACCTCCTTTCCGTTCAGTTAGCGTGCAAGAAAACGGAGCAACCGTTCCGTTTCCTGATGCATACGGAGGACAATATGCGGACATGTTAATTCCTTATATTTACATCTCCGAAAGTGTTGCGATGAAGTTCCATGATTACATTGAACAGGCTGCAGGCGATTCGACACTGTATGCCTCTCTCGATGGTTTTTGGGAAGGTAACAATGTGGGTACTCGAAACGTAAAAGTTGTGACGGGTGAATTACCTGGAAACGGAGATGGAGAGATATTGGTCGGAGCACATCACGACTCTGTGTACATCAGTCCCGGTGCCGTAGATAATGCCGTGGGTGTCTCTCAACTTCTTGAGGTAGCGGCACAAATGAGTGATTTAGAACTCGAGTCTACTGTCACATTTGCAACGTGGGGAGGCGAAGAACTTGGACTGCTTGGAAGTCAGGCCTACATCAAGAACAATCCGGACAAAATGGACAACCTCGATCTTTACATCAACCTCGATTCCACCAACCTCAATCCTGAGGAAGGATTAGGAACGCTGGGTATTGAAAGTTCTAGTCAAAATCTACTCAATTCAATTTCAGATATTCAAAGCACGGTAATGGACAACAAGAAGTGGGATGATTATGACGCTACCGTTCAACTGAATGAACTCCAGGGTAACAGCGACCACCGCTCGTTCAACCAACATGGCATAACAACCATCGGATTTTATGGTTGGCAATATGATGAATATCACAGACAAACGGATGTTCCTTCTGTTGTGAATCAGGAAGGTCTTGGACTAACGGTTGAGATTGTGTTGGAAATACTCATCAATCAAGCTGGCCACACAAGCGTTGAGGAGCCCCTCATCCAAATATCAGGCTTGGAGGGTGAGTCGGATTCATGGGTCTTCCCATTCATACTTGCTCTTCTCGCAGGTCTCGCAACTGGAATTGGCGGACTCATCGTATTCATCGTTAAAGAAATCAGCGCTGGAATGATGGCATTTTTGCTAGCAATGGCTGCGGGCGTGATGCTGCTTGTTTCAGTGCTCGACCTGTGGTTTGGTCAAGCAATGGAAAATGGTTTCGTTCCAATAACGCTAGCATTTGGTGTTGGAGTATCTACAGTTTATGGCGTGAGCATGTACACGAACAAAGACGAAGATCCTGCGGAGATGAGTCGAGAGAGAAAACTGTACAAATCAGGGATTTTAACGGCAATAGCCTTGGCAATACACAACTTCCCTGAAGGATTGGCGATGGGTGTTGCTGTGCTTGAATCCGCCCAGTACGGAGTCGTTCTCATGGCAGCAATTGCCTTGCACAACATCCCAGAAGGTATCGCAGTGGCTGCGCCCATACAAGCGGGTGGAGGTGGTCGACTCAAGGCCACATTGATTGCAATGGCAACAGGTTTCACAGAACCTCTTGGAGCATTGTTTGCATTGCTTATTTTAGGCCCTATCTTAACACCATTTATGGTGGGTTGTTCACTTGCTTTTGTGGGTGGAATCATGACAGTAGTAGCCTACAATGAACTTGTTCCGCAAGCTATGGAACAAGATCGGCCAAGACACATGATAGTTGGCTTGGTATTTGGCGC
>CALBFP010000269.1 GCA_937894115.1 uncultured euryarchaeote | reverse complement strand
GGCAAAACAGATCCGGGAGCCGTGTTGGTCTCTACCGAAACCTGAAGTTCAAGGACTCCACTTCCATAGCTCGCGTTTGTCCACATGCGTTCCCAATGCTCTGCACTTTCACCCTCTTCCTGCTTTGCTTCACCGTTATAATTAGGATACACGAAGACGACAAGGCTCATCGTTTCGCAATCATCATTGGAATCCGAGAGAACGTTATCGGGATGTTGCCAATCTGCAATCATTCCATTCGGCGGGATCTGGGCAAGCACTTCATCGCAAGGATCTGCAATCTGTCCGGAGGTTTCCTCGTAGGAAACCGATATACTGATTTTCGCCATCATAAGGGACTCGTCTGCGTTAATGATGTCTCTTGAAAGTTGAAAGGATTCGGTTTCTTGATCTGCGATAAGCATGGAATCTGAACCTTGCACGTTTGATTGCTGAAACGACACCGAGAAGACAGGATCTGTATATTTGTTCAAGATATCGTCTTCTTTGATAACAAAGAAACTGTATCCATGGAACGTCAATCCAGCGAGCACCAAGACAGTCAGAAGGGCAAAGGCCTTGCCTGAATCGTCTTCTTTGGCTAGGAAACTTATGCTTGTATCTTCACTCATCGTACATCACCATTAGAACGGATTCACTTGGGTCCAATGAAGCAAGAGGGCTACAAGGAGGAGGAATGGTATCACTACCATCAGTGCTTTGTCAAGTCTGTAATACTCGGTTTTATCGAACTCAAGTTCTGGAAAGTAGGACCCTTTCGTTCGAATGGGGAAGCGCAAAGGGTCGGAAATCAGAGTTTGGAAGGACCGCTCCTCCCAACCGATACCGATAGCAATAGCAATCCCGAGAATGCCCGCTGAGAGCATTTCAGTTAGGGGTATGAGGGACTGCACGAGTTCAAGCAGGGCAGAGGTGGCGACAACAATAAGCACAATCGATGTTGTTTTGCCAACCTGCTCGTTGTCTTCAGAAATACGGATCAGCCCGTATCGGAACAAAATGAACAACCCAAGGAGTGGGCGCATCATGGTAAAATGCAAGGTGGCTGTGATTTCCGTCCAAATATTTTGCAACCTTGAAAGCCCTCCTACTTCGGTTCCAGAGAGTGGTCCTCCGTCGCTACCTGTTAGTACTGTATTACCGAACACGATATGGCTCAATACACCGATTAACATGTATGCGAAGATCATGTAGGACGTGCTCCTGAGACGACCCTGCGTCGCTTGGTAAACTTCACCGCAGAAAATCACCAATCCGAATATTACGGCTGCTGCAAGACTCATGGACCACAGGTAATCGTTGAGGATATTTCCTCCATAGAGATCCATGAAGTAGAAGTAATTCGCTCGCGTGAACATACCAACCCAACGAAACAGGATGTGCCCAACCATCAGAATGATCATCAAAATCGCCACGTCGGCAACGCCTTGAATTTCCTCGTTGTTTTCCTGACCCTTCATGAACCTGAATTTCAGGTAAACCAAAGTCCAAATGAAGCCAGGGACAAGGTACAACCCTGGGAAGCTAGCGAGGGAGGAAGCAATGTCAAGAAACACGACCGCTCCAACCGAAATCACAACATAAACAAAGACTGCCCCAATACCGATTTTGAATTGCCTTCGAGTTCGAAGTATCGGTACGGGAAATATGAGAGAAATTAGAAGAAGGAGCCCGCTGAAGACCGCGTTGCTAAAATGGCCACCGTACACCACGACAAGCATATATTCAGTATCGTAACCAATCGAATAGAGGCTGTTCGCCACACCTTTGCAGATGAACATCCAGCAAAGCAGTTGTGCAGCAAAGCGCTTGTTCCAGATAACCTCGAGTTTCTGGTTTCGGATAAGAATGAGTCCTGAAATACCAAGAGCGAAGCTGAGGATGCCGCCAACTGCGAGCAAACCATCAACGACCATGATGGAGACACAGCGTACTTCGTTTGTTAAGTTAATTGTCGAATGAACCAGAATACTCTGCCCTGATTTGAGCAAGGAGCAGGGATTGTCTACACCTTTGTTGACGCTGGGTTGTGTTTATATGAGGCGGAAAGCGTTTTTATGCAAATAGACAGATGTTTAAGCCCCACATCAGAAATTAAACCGTATGCAAGTGGCTGTGGTCTGGTTCCGTAACTCGTTGCGCATCCATGACAATCCAGTCTTATCTTGGGCTTATGAATCTGAAAACATCGATTTTATTCTTCCGGTATACATTTTTGATGAAGAAATTCATCAAAGAAGCACGCCCTCAATGGGGGAACATCGATTACGGTTCCAGTTTGATTGTGTTGAAGATCTGCAACAGAATTTGAAAGATAAATTGAATCTTGACTTGCATATTTTTTCAGGAGATTGCTTAGAGGTTCTACAGTCAATTCGAGGACAATTACAACCGTTTGAGGTAACCTTGCTGGAGGAGTTTTCTACAGCACCTCGAGAGAGAAAACAATCCG
>CALBFP010000268.1 GCA_937894115.1 uncultured euryarchaeote | reverse complement strand
GCCTGCTGGATGCCGATGACAAACTGCCCACGTACATCACGCTCAATCTACCGGAAAACCTCTGGTTGGACGCTCAGAGCCCGACCATCTTTGCCGGGCATGTCGACGTGTTGAACCCGGTTACCAGCCAGGTTGAACCCGCCGTGCAAGTGCCGGTTCAGGTTCACATTGAGTGGACATCGAACAACACAACGGCGATAGAAACCATTGACGTGCTGACCAACGCAGCCGGTAACTTCAGCGTGGGGCAGTTCCTCTATCCTGAAGACCTCAATGTTGGCGACAACACCACGTACCGTGTGTACGCTGAGGTGACCGAGATGTTTGCCTTCAACGGCAATCAATCGCAGTCGTACTTCGTCGGAGCGGAGGCCAACATGACCGTCGACTATTCGGCGTGGACATACTTCCGCAGCGATGAGCAACCCTTCTGGCTTGACTTCAAAGCCCATTACGCTGCTGACTGGGACAGGGGCCTGTTTGACAACCGAATCAAGAACTCTCCAATCACGTTCTCCATCTTTGGTGGTCTGTTTGGCAACCTGACCTCTCCAACCAACTTTACCGGCCTTGGAAACAACGGTTATCGAACCGATGCCTCCGGTTGGGCTTCGCTCACCTTCGTTCAAGATCTGGGCATCAGCGGCACTTGGAAGCAGGTGCAATGGAATTCAACGGCCGACAACGGCGCGGGGCAAATTCCCGGCGGGTATGAGGAAATCACCTGGAACGACCTTACCAAGCAACACGACGTCGTTTTGGACGGTAACGGAGATATTGTGAGGTACAACTACACCAACACAAGCCTGCCTGCGGGCGATATCGAGATCATTGCCCGTGTGTCGCCGGAATTGGCCAACGAGTGGCCATTCCCCTACCTGAACGGGGACGAGGCTGAACCCTTCTCCGTACGGATCATGCACCGCATGAACATTGAGGGAACTTTGATCCTGGACGGCCTCAGCCCAATATACTACTACGACTCAACCGTGAACAACGGGGACGGTACATTCGGGGATTGGT
>CALBFP010000267.1 GCA_937894115.1 uncultured euryarchaeote | reverse complement strand
CCATCACACCGACCAACCGTGAAGGTTCCGTCAACAGCACGCTATCGAACATCACGATGTCCTACACGCATTCGATCAGCAATTACGGTTGGACGTCAGGTGTCAGCAACACGACTACGACCCTGTTGAACAATTACGTAGCACCTGGAGGTAGCACACACTGGTTGGCGACAGACTCTGGTGAACGTGGTGAAATGGTCGTTGTCTATGCCCGTAACGATTCAGGCGCCAGTACGTACAGCCTCGGTTTACTTTACCGATGGGGAGGTACTTGGACTGAGACGATCATCGACAACGGCACGAATACGGGATATCATCCATCGGTTGCCATTGACCGAGATGGAGCCCTGCACATTGCCTACATCGATGATGTCAATGACAAGCTGCGCTACGCAACCAATGCTTCAGGGTCATGGGTCCTCACCACGCTTGGAAGTTCAACATACGACAACGATGCTGGAAGAGGCACAGCCATCGTCGTCCATCCGATTACCAACGCCGTTCACATCGTTACAACCATCAACGACAACACGTATCGCGATTTGCAATATCACACCAATGAAAGTGGTTCTTGGGTCAATGAGACCATCACCAACACCTCGAAAGATGAGGGGCACGATCCTGTCATGGCCATGGACAGCGATGGCAACCTCCACGTCGCTTACTACTGCGATGATGGATGCAGTGACCTGCGACTATCGAGTCGAATCAACGGCGTCTGGCAGAATGAAACGGTTGCTAGCACGCTCAATGTAGGACACACTCCTGACATTGTTATCGACTCACAGGATACGATTCATATTGTATCACAGTTTGTCAACAACAAACGTATCTACTTGCATTCAGGTACACTAGGAAACTGGACGGAACAGACAGGACTCTCGGGGGGAAGCGCCCATTGGCCAACGGTCGATGTTGACTCAAACGACGCAGTCCACATTTCCTATCATCTTGGAAACACGCAAAAAGACGTGATGTACATGACCAATGCTTCAGGCTCTTGGTCCTCAGCGACGATGATTGAGGGATATGGTGGTTGGGGCAGCGATATGACGATTGACGACAATGACGATATCTTCATTCCAAACATTGCTCCAGGTTTAACCGATCTTCAATTGACCAAGGTGAAGGGTTCGGGACAGGGACTCACAGTTCGTCCAATCTATGACATTTCACCGATGCTGCCCGACGGTCTAACCATGAACTGGCGCAACGGTACCATCTCGGGTACGCCGACTGAAGCCATTGCCAACACAACGTTCACCGTGACGGTCACCGCCCTCGGTACCACAACACAAGGCACATTCACGCTCTACATTACGGGTACACCTGGTAACATCAGTTATGCGAACATCACCGCAACCAAAGGCAGTGCAATCAGTCCAGTATCTCCATCGTTCTCGAACACCAGCACATCGGGAAGCGTGACTTCGTGGGAAATCAATGCAACCTTGCCTTCGGGTCTGAACTTCGACACCAGCACTGGAACCATATCAGGTACACCCAGTGTTGTGGAAGCAGGTGCTGTTTACACCATTTGGGCCAACAACTCAGCCGGTTCAAAATCAACAACGATCAACATTACCATCAACGATGTGGGTGTATCGGCCATCACATACCCTTCAGAGAACATCACGCTGACGCTCTATCATACCATGTCGACTGCTACACCTTCGACCACAGGAGGATCAGCGACCACGTGGGCAATCAGCCCGAGTCTGCCAGCAGGTCTTGCATTCAATACTGGGACAGGAGCAATTTCAGGAACACCTGAATCCCTGCAGACGACAGCAGCGACCTACACCATCTGGGCCAACAATTCGGGAGGTTCATTCTCCGATCAAGTCAACATTACCATCAACGATTACGCTCCCGTTCCACTGAATTACTTCGGTGACAACATCACCCTCAACTTCAACCAAACCATGACACCTGTCGGTGGATTTGAACTCAAACCGGATGTCTTGTCTGCGGGAGAAGACCACACGTGCGCCATCAGAGACGATGGACGCGTTCTGTGCTGGGGCGAGGGAGACTTTGGCAAACTCGGAATTGGTAATACAAACCACAAGAGTTCGCCTCAATTCACCAACTCGCTCGGTACCGGTCGCAAAGCAATCGACATTAGTGCTGGAGGCTCACACACGTGTGCCGTGCTTGACAACGGTTCAATCATGTGTTGGGGACGTGACAATTACGGCCAGATCGGTGACGGAAGTCAGGGAGGTCAGCGAAATTCACCAACCCACACCGTTGGCTTGCCTCGCCCAGCGGTTGCAGTTGAAGTGGGCATGGATTTCTCGTGTGCACTGCTCGACAACGGCTCCGTTATGTGCTGGGGTCGTGGATCTGGTGGCCGTCTTGGCAATGGAGGAACAAGCGATTCTGCACAGCCGGTCTACACCGACCCAATGCCTGGTGGTCGCAAGGCTGTTGCAATTGACATCAGTCATTACCATACATGCGCAGTTCTTGATGACGGAAATGTCGCATGCTGGGGATCGGGAGGCGGAGGCCGCCTCGGAACAGGCAATTCGAACGGCAGATCCTCGCCAACACTTGCGAATTACTTCAGTTCAACCAACCAAGCGGTTGATGTCGCTCTTGGACGTTACACAGGTTGTGCATTGATGGCGAACGGTAACGTCACGTGTTGGGGTGAAGGCTACTTAGGAGACGGTAATGGAGAAACCACAAAAACGTCTCCAGGCCTTGCATGGGTCAACCTTCCATCCGGTCGTACGGCTGTTTCAGTTGAAATGGGACGTAAGCATGCGTGCATGCAACTCGACAACGGCGATGTCAAGTGCTGGGGTGACGACGAGTACGGGCAGATGGCAAACGGAAACGGAGAAAACGATCGAAACAATCCGACAACGGTGAACTTTGCCAGCGGCATCGAAGCCGTGAGCATCCATGCAGGTCACTGGCACAACTGCATCACCGCTCAAACCAACGAAGTTTACTGTTGGGGCGATGGAAAGGCTGGAAAGCTTGGCGATGGAGGAACGACGCAACACAATTTCGCTGGTTCAGCGGCACAAACCAACCATTTCTCAGGAAGCAAACCGGTCCTCAACTTTGGAAACATCACCACATGGGCGATTCATCCAGCCCTTCCAACCGGCCTTGCATTGGGTTCGACCAACGGTACAATTTGGGGTACACCAACCGCCTCCATCTCACAAACAAACTTCACCATCTACGCTAACAACTCGGGCGGGTCCTCCTCCTTCGTGCTCAGCTTGGGTGTCGATTCAGGTCCACCTGGTCCGTTCCAATACATCCCAGAAAACAGCACGTGGACGAACAATACCGAGGTTCACCTTGCACCGCAATTCATCAACCAAACAACTGGAAACGGATCCACTTGGAGTGTGGCCGATAACTACGGCGGTTCAGGCAGCGGTAGCCCAGGATATTTCATGGAACTCCTTGTTGGCGATACCCTCTACTTCTCGGCCACCGACCCAAGCACGGGCTCCGAACTCTGGGCGTACAACACGTCCAACCATTCGACATGGTTAGTTGCTGATATTCTCAGCGGTTCAACCACCAGTTGGCCAGGAGCCTATATGCACCTACTCGTTGGCGACACCATCTATTTCTCAGCCAATGATGGAAGCACCGGCCATGAAT
>CALBFP010000266.1 GCA_937894115.1 uncultured euryarchaeote | reverse complement strand
CGTTTGGTAAGGTTCGATAAATCGCCAAATCTTCGATGGATTGCGCTGATGAACCATCGGTTCCTGTATGTGTACCTCCATGAGAACCACAAAGATGCACTGCTAAATTTGGTCGCGCAATCCCGTTACGCATTTGTTCAAATGCTCGCTCTGTAAAAATAGCAAAGGTTGACGCAAAAGGAATGTATCCACTTGATGCAAGACCTGCAGCGGTGAGCAACATGTTCTGCTCACCAATACCGAGTGAAAACGTTCGTTCTGGATGTGCCTTACGGAAATGAAGGGATTTGGTAGATTTACCAAGGTCCGCTTCGAGTACAACAACGCGACTGTTTTCTGCCAATTCCAAAAGTGCTTGACCATAACCATCACGGGTGGCGGCCAATCTGCTCATTCAACCGCCCCCAGTTCTTTCATTGCTAGATGATATTCATCTTCATTGGGCGCTGCGCCATGGAATGACGGGTTGTTTTCCATGTAGGAAACACCTTTCCCTTTAATTGTGTGAGCGATAAGTATGGATGGGCCGTTGTTGCTTGCATCCAAGAAGTTGATTCCATCAACAATTTGTTCCATGTCATGGCCATCAATTTCCTTTACATTCCAACCGAATGCTTTCCATTTTGCTGGAATATCAAACATACGCATTTGCTCCTCGCAAAAATCATCGTTCTGGATTCGGTTTCGATCGAGAAGAACCTTTAGATTTCCCAATTCATGATGCGTTGCAGCCATGGCTGCTTCCCACACCGAACCCTCTTGTATTTCTCCATCTCCAAGCATCACAAAGGTTCTTCTTTCGCTGCCGTCAAGGCGGGCTGCTAGTGCACAACCCAAACCGAAAGAAAGCCCCATTCCAAGGCTTCCTGCACTAAAATCAACACCAGGACACCATTTCATATCCACATGTCCCTGACACACGCCACCAAGGACTCTGTAAGATTTCAAATCCTCGTGTTGTATGAATCCTTTTTCTGCTAATAGAGCATACATACCTGGTGATGCATGTCCTTTTGATAGAATGAATCTGTCACGATCTTCCCAATTTGGTTCGTTGGGACGGACTCGAAGTGAGGTTGAGTACAATGCTGCCATCAAGTCTATTTCGGATAAGGAACCTCCTGGATGGCCTGCTTGAGCACGATAAACCATTTTTATAATTTCAATTCGACATCTACGAGCGAGTTCTTTCAATTCAGATAAGGATGCAGACATAGCGACCAATAAAGGAGGGGCAACGCTTTGAGCCTTTGATAATTACCGTCGGATTATTTGGCTTGGGGAATCAAGGTACGAATAAATTTCTTAACATAATGTACTGCAGTTCGAACAATTTCTTTCGCGAGATTACCACCTTCCGGTAGTGTTCGTGTTGCCAACCAAATGAAAACACCTACAAACCAAGCAAAGAAAAGGATTGACATCGTTTGGGATAATGCATTGAGACCCAACAGTTTGCTAAGGTCCATATCTGCGACGATCAACACTGCGATTACGACACCTAAAATTGATTCACCGGCTATGAATCCTGCACCTATGAGTACACCTCGGCTTTCAACATCTTGGGCAGCTTCTTTTGCCTTCTTTGATGGTTCTCGGTCAAGCGTTCCATCAACTCGTAAAAACGCTGAACCTATGGCTAAGGAGGACAGTATTCCTCCAAGCATAATGGGTACGCTCAATTTCAATGGCAAGTAAATTCCAATGGCAACCGACATGACAGGTAATGACAACCGAATCAGGACCACGGCTAATGCTGCCCCTAAGAACACCATTGGCAAATTCATTTCACCAACAAATGCACCCTTGACAATAGCACCAATCAGTTCTGCTTGGGGGGCTAGCAATGCGTCTTCACATGGGTAGATCTTTTCATTTCCACCCAACAAATTAGCCGCTGCATTTTGTTCGTTGGTAGCATTGCATGCTGTGGCCGAAATTTGGAATGCATTGTGCAATAGTGCGATGGTTGGTCCAATAACAAACGCGCCTGTAACAACTCCAACGATTTCTGCTACCTGTTGTCGCCAAGGTGTTGCACCAACCATGTGACCCGTCTTCAAATCCTGCATAACATCTCCTGCAATAGCAGCACTGCTGGCTACAACCGATGCAATGAGAAGCGTTGCATACATCAATTCGGTTTGTTCCAATCCCAAAAAGAGAGAACCAACAATCCAAACCAAACCAACAGTGAACAACAGTGTAGCGATGGTCATGCCAGATACGGGAGAATTGCTCGAACCGACAACGCCAGCGATGTAACCTGCTACTGCTGCAAAAAAGAAGGATACCAATGCCAAGAACATTGCTCCTGCTAATGAAAGGATCAGTGAACCGGTAATGAGCCAGTAAAAAAAGAACGTTACCACTATCAGTACACCACATGTAACGGTAACCCATTTGAGCGGGAGATCCTTTTCAGTCCGAAGTTGGATTTCGTTTTCGGAATCGCTGTGGATGAAGGATTTCTTTAATCCGTTGATGATGGTTTTTCGCATGCTCCAAAGCGTGTAGATTCCCCCCACGACCATCGCTCCAACGCCAACAAAGCGTATTTGTTCAACCCACAGTCCGTAGAATCCTTTGGCTAACGTGGCAGATTCAGGCCATCCGTTGAGATATCCGTACAACGGTACAAGTATGCCATAACCTATGAGTCCACCAAGAAAAATGAAGGATGCAATCTTAATTCCAACGATAAACCCGACAGACAGTAAAGCTACCGACAGATCAATTCCACCATAAATCCTGGTTTTCAGAACTTCAAATGCTGTTTCTGCGGACTGTTGGGTGACTTTGAATCCTTTAACCATCAATCCGTAAAGGGCTCCAATGCCCAGGGCGTAAACAATAGCCATTGCCCCACTACCGCCCTCTTCACCTGCGACGAGAACTTCTCTGCATGCAACACCTTCAGGGTAAGGAAGTGCTTCCTCAACAATAAACAGCCTCCGTAAAGCAATCGTGAACATGGTTCCAAGCAGGCCACCCAACAAGGCAATGGATAGCGTGGGAAACCACTCGATTTCAACCCAAATTCCAATAATCAACATTGCAGGTACAGTAAATATTACACCAGCAGCCAAAGATTCTCCCGCACTAGCCATTGTTTGTACGGCGTTGTTTTCTAAAATACTCACGTCTTTGAATAAACTCCGTAGAATGATCATCGACATAACAGCTGCTGGTATACTCGCTGATACGGTAATCCCTGCATACAAACCCAGATATGCATTAGCAGCAGTCATAAGAATGCCGAGAATAACACCAACAACAAGAACTCGTATGGTCAATTCTTTAGGTTCTTGATCCGCAGGCACGTAGGGGCTTTCTGATGCGGACATGATTGCTCCAAATCAAAACAGTTTGAGAAAGATTCGGCTGGGTGAGTTCAATTTTTCCTTGCCTAAGAATTTCATGGGAAATCCTCCATCAAAATCATAAGGGGACGGAGAGAGCATTTGGTTTAGAGGTCCGCTTGGGCCGTAGGGTGGTTTAATGGTGCAACATGATTGGCATTCATTAGATTCGGACGAGGTTTTGACCGTCTTGGACGCTAGTCCGAACGGTTTGACGCAAGCCGAAATTACTGCTCGTGTCAAGAAATACGGACCGAACCAACTGGAGCAACCTGAACCAACGTCAGCGATTTTGCGGTTTCTTGCGCAATACAATGATCCACTGAATTATCTCCTTATAGCAGCAGCATTGGTGGCGTTAGTTGTAAATCCAGATCACCCAGGAGATGCCATTTTCATTTTTATTGTGTTGACAGCGAATGCATTTTTTGGCTTTTGGCAAGAGGGTCAAGCGGAACAAGCCATGGATGCACTCAAAGAAATGAGTATTTCTAATTCTGTTACATTACGGGATGGTTTTGAATCCGAGATACCAACCACTGATTTGGTACCTGGAGACATTGTAAAGTTGGAGGAAGGGATCAATGTTCCAGCAGATATTCGGCTTCTGGAAGTCTATCAGTGCAGAGTCGATGAATCGGCATTAACAGGCGAATCTGCCCCAATCACGAAGAATGTGGATTCTGTTGAAATTGCTACATTAGTCTCTGATCGGCGCAACATGCTCTACATGGGAACAACCGTATCCACAGGTCGTGCTGTTGGTGTTGTTGTTGAAACAGGAATGCAGACTCAATTGGGCCGCATTGCAAGCGATATTTCTGAGGCGCAGACACCCAAAACACCTCTTGAATTGAAATTGGAATCATTAGGTCGTTTCCTAGGCTTCATTGCTCTAACAGTAGCCGTCCTTTTGGTATCGATAAAATTGATTTTGGCATACGGAGGTGATGAACCATTACGCGATGTTGCAATAAAACAGTTTATCACCGCAATTGCGATTTTTGTTGCAATTGTTCCAGAGGGTCTTCCGATTATTCTTGTCATTACTCTTGCACTCGGTATGAGAAATATGGCACGTCATAAAGCGATTGTCCGGCGCATGAAGGCAGTGGAAACATTAGGTTCAACAACGGTGATTTGTTCCGATAAAACAGGAACCCTCACAAAAAATGAGATGACAGTTCGTCATCTCCACACAATTGATGGATTTTATTCTGTAACAGGGGATGGATTCAATCCCCGAGGAACATTGGTAGAAAACGGTGTTGAGCTGGATGAAACTGCCATGGCTGCCCTACAGTCTGATCAAGGGTTTCGGCTTCTCGCTGCTTGTTTGTCACTGTGCCACAATTCTCAGATTTCCAATCAAGACGGTCGATGGTCTGCTATCGGCGATCCAACAGATTCAGCATGTGCTGTAATGGGATGGAAACTGAATGGTAATGTACGAAAATTTTCACAACGTCATCCGCGCTTGCATGAATTTTTCTTTGATACCGAACGAAAAAGGATGTCGGTAGTTCATGAATACGAAGGTGAGCGATGGGTCTTTTCAAAGGGTGCTGCGGGTGGTTTTGTACCAATAGCTACAAAGCGATTTGTAGAAGGACAACTGGTGGAAATCCAAGATGACGATTTGAAAGAAGCTTCTATGAAGAACGACGAAATGGGTTCTCAATCCATGCGGGTCTTAGCACTCGCTGCTCGAAAACTTGGAGAAGATGAAGACTTTAGTGATATATCGGTTGTTGAGAGTGATTTAATTTTCTTGGGTCTCGTTGGTATTATGGACCCACCACGACCAGAAGTGAAAGAAGCCATCAGAATTTGTCAAGCCGCTGGTATTCAAGTCAAAATGATTACAGGAGACCATCATGTTACTGCCTCCGCTATTGGGCAAGAACTCTCCATCGAAGGTTCTGAGATGGAGCCTGTTAGTGGAATTGAATTACGCGCAATGTCGGATAGAGAACTGACAGATTCTATGGGTCGAGCAATATTTTCTCGAGTAACACCAGACCAAAAAATGCGTATCGTATCCTCCCTTCAAGAACAAGGAGAGATTGTTGCCATGACAGGTGATGGCGTCAATGATGCGCCTGCATTGTCGCGAGCAAACATCGGCATTGCGATGGGTATTTCTGGAACAGATGTTGCAAAGGATGCTGCAGATATGGTTCTACAGGATGATAATTTTGCTAACATTGTCCATGCTGTTGAAGAAGGACGGAAAATTTACCAAAACATCCGAAATTTTGTCCGATACCAAGTATCGACCAATGTTGCAGCAGTTGCATTAATTGTGATTTCGACCTTTATTTTTGGTTGGGAATTGCCGTTGACTGCAACGCAAATTCTTGTTATCAATATTCTCATGGACGGTCCCCCCGCCGTAGCTTTAGGGGTGGAAAAACGCCACGGTAACGTTATGGGACGTCCCCCAAGACCTGTCGACGAAGGTTTACCAAATTCAAGAGATATAGGGCTCATCTTCTTTTTCGGAGCGATAATGGTCATTGGTACACTCCTGATCTTCTATCTCGCTGGAGGCGGTGTCTACGGTAATGAATGCAGTTTAGCACCTCTAGCAGAGGAAGGTGATGGTTTCACAGTAGAAGGATGCGAGTATGCATTGGAAAACAATTTGGTCGATGATCCTAATTTAGTAGCCTGGGAAGCATACTCTGAATCAACTTTTGCGGATGCCCAAACAATGACCTTTGCAGTTTTTATTGTCTTCCAGTTGTTTAACGTGCTTAATTGTCGCTCAGAGAAAGAAAGTCTGTTCTCGCTGGGATTGTTTTCGAACAAGGCCATCAACTATGCAATACTGGCCTCAGGGCTGTTGTTGTTCATGTTTGTTCATTTCGCTACATTCCCACTCCCCTTGATTGGAATTGAGTTTGGAAATCTTCTCAGTACGACCCCCTTACAAGGGCGGGATTGGCTTGTTTTAGTCGCCGTTGCATCATCTGTTTTTGTCATAGAAGAATTCCGCAAATTTATGGTCAATACGGGCATATTTCGAGTCCGACGCTGAGTCGTGGGTGCATGACCATCTTCTTGAAGAATGAATGCAAGGAGTACACATGGCTGAGTGGGTGTCGACCACCGCTGTTGCGGATCGGAACCCCTATTGGAAATTAGAATTGAAGGATTCAATCCGGCTGGAGACATGGTCTCCAACATTGCAACCGATTGTACAAAAAATACTCAACGACAGGGCTTTAAATGTAGATGATGGAGTGGCCCTTTTCAATGAACCGAATCTGTTTGAACTTGGTAAACTTGCTCTGCTTCACAAACAATCGATGTTTGGCCAACGAGCCTATTTCAATTCGAACGTTCATGTCAATCAGACCAACATCTGTGTTTTAGCATGCAGATTTTGTGCATTCCGACGAGGCAAAAGAGCAGATGATGCATACGCACTTTCGATCGAGAATTATCTTGAAGAATTGTCAAAGTTTTCACCCTATGTCAATGAGGTTCACTCAGTAGGTGGATTGCATCCAGATTGGGATGTCGATCATTATGCTCACCTATTCGAGAGTATTCGCTCTGAATTCCCTCATCTTTCCATAAAGGCCCTGACTGCAGTAGAAATCAAACACCTTTCGAAACTGTCAAACCTCTCGATACGTGAAACCTTAATTCGTCTGAAGCGTGCTGGTTTGACCTCCTTACCTGGTGGTGGAGCTGAAATCCTCGATGACGGAATTCGAGCAGTCATATGCAATGGTAAAGAATCGAGTCAAGAATATCTCGATATTCATAAAACCGCACATCAAATTGGGTTACCGAGCAATTGCACCATGCTTTTTGGAACAATAGAATCGGCTGCACAACGTGTAGAACATATCCTAAAGTTGAGAGATTTGGCAGCCCAAACTCATGGATTCCAATGTTTTGTCCCGTATCCGTTTTTACCTGACTCGAGTCGTTTACCAATGGCACAATTGTCCACCGGCCAGGAGATTCTCCGAGTGATAGCCGCTTCCAGAATACTCCTCGACAGCATTCCACACATCAAAGCCTATCGCATGAACATCGGTGATGAATTAGCCGAGCTTGCCCTACAGTTTGGAGCAGACGACATTGATGGAACCGTTCAACAAGAATCGATCATGCATCTGGCTGGATCAACCGCACCTCTCTCTCACGATCTCCAGCAATTATCAAAATTGGTTCACAACGCGGGTTGCATACCAATCAAACGGAATACGACTTATACATCCTTCGAAGAATACAATCCTCCCAGAACCATCAAGCGGTTGCCTATGGCCTGAGGTGTTGGGTATGACCAAACAACTGCCTCGTTGGATGAAAACAATTGGGCGAGTGGCTTTCATGAATTGTGATCCGCTTTTTGTTGGTTTGAAAGAGGATTACCATGTCCTCCCTGCACCTCCATCGTGGTTGACTGGGCATTTGCTACGCCGAGATTGTGTACTCGCCCCAATCCCTGCCGCCGATTATGCGAAACATCATGATGAATTGGCGTTAGTGCCTGAAATAGGTATTTGTTCTAAAGGAGAAGTTGGCAGTGTACTGGTTTTTGGAAATCGACCTTTGGAGGAAATGAGAGACATTGCTTTACCAACTGATTCATCATCATCAGTTGCTCTGTTGAAATACTTGTTGAAACAACAAGGAATTGACCCACGCCCTGTAGAAATGGGGCCTGATTTGGATTCAATGTTGGATCGATGTGACGGAGCTCTCATAATTGGAGACAGGGCCCTTGAACGGGCAAAAACCAATCCTGAACTAGTTCGACTTGACCTTGGGCAAGCCTGGCTTGATTTGACAGGTCAACCGATGGTATTCGGCGTTTTTGCAGCGCGTAAGGACACACCAATCCAAGCTGTGCAAGAAGCACACAGTGCTTTGTTGAGCCGATTGGAATCGTTTGAAAAAGACCCATTGACGAGGGAGCAAGTACTGCTCCATGCACACCTCCATTCGGACATGGCTATGGACCGTTTGAATCGATACTTTGGCGAAGTTTTTAATCGGCTTGATACGGAACACGTGGATGGGTTGCAAGAATTCTTGAAACGTTGTTGTCATATGGAGCAAAACATTTCATTCATCTGGTGATTCCGACACGAAACGCTTCAACGTCTCATCCATGTCATCATCAGTTTGAATTCTTCGTTTAACGGTTCGACGTTTTCTTGTGGGTTGTTGTGCATCATTGGAATCATCCAATCGTCGTCGTTTGGTACGCGTGGGTTCTTGTTGTGTTCGTCGAGCTCTGCGCTTACGAACGACTTCATTTGATGCTTCGTTTAACAGTTGTTGGGCCTCATTTTGTACTTTTTTACGAACTGGAACGCGCTTGGATACTGAACGTGATTCACTTCGATAGGGGTTCCTTCTGAACTCTTTTTGGGCAATTGCTTTTTCAACTACAATATGTTCATCTTCATCAATGTCATAATCATCCGTTTCAAATTCTGTGTCTTCATCTTCTTCATCGACAATATCGACGTCGTACGCCATCTTGGATGATGTTTTGTACAACCGTATACCGACAAATCCAACCAAGCAAAGCCCGACAAATACAGAACCGAGAATCACAGGGGAATTGATCAACGATTGTGCGGATATTTCTTCCGTTTCTGAATCAATCGTTTCAATATCGAACACGATTTTGTTTTCTTGTACGTGCCACGGTGAATACAGTTGAGATACGATAGAATTTCCAACAATACTTGCACGTATAGGATGTTGTTCACTTAATTGTGTTATACTCCCTTTAATTGGGAATTGATGATTGACAACTTCAATAACCTGTCCATCAAGTTCTACAGGTATATTGTAGACATAGTCCGTGGTTATCGAATAGCGAATGTGAGTGGTTTTATCGCTGATTGGAGCTAGGATCATTCCATCTTCTACTGCGCAATACAGATTAATGGGTTGGAGCGTTCTGTTCTCTATTATGATGGATTCTGAAATCTCAGAATATACACTATTGTTATCCATATTCAAACAAATTGATTCAGCAAACAACTCAGCCTCAGCCTCTACGAGTTTTACATCTCCATCCAATGATAACCGAGCCAAATCTCGAATTATCGATGAATCGTGTTTGTTGAATGTGAACGTCTGTTTTATGCTCATGTGCGTTGCATTGATGGTTAAATCAACGTGTCGAATCAAATTCTCGTCTGGTAACAAATCGCAGGAAATACCAATATCGGGGCAGTTCAAGTCCCAATTGTCCTCGATTCCATCACCATCATCATCGTTATCCAACGAGTCTGGAATTTTGTCGCCGTCTGTGTCAATACCGGATTCCCCTAGACCGGCTCGAATTATATTTTGGGAATAAACAACAACGTGCTCAGCATTGGAATTCGTGTGGATGCCAGAAATTGCTCCTTGGGAGTCAAATACAATTGCGTAATCTGTAAATTGATGGAACATAAATATCTCATGGTCAATCTTCTCATTGACATAATCATATACCAAAATCCTAGGCGATGGAGTCATGATTTGTGCATACAGATGGTCTGTTGTTTGGGAGAATTCGTATTGTTCTATGCCGTTGATATCGAGGGGTTTCAATTCGGACCCCGTAAACGTCCATTTTCGCAGGCCATCTTCTTCTGTTGCTACTGAGAAGTATTCATCGGAATTGGATATTCGACAATCGCTGATGCTTGATTCTATTTGTGCCTCAAACAATATGTTGCCTTCACTCCATAACACAATCAATCCACTTTGGTCCACCGTGAGAACAGAGTTGCTGGTCTTTGAAACATCAACACACAACATTGGGTTTGTGTGGTTTCCAACAAAGGAATCCTCTTGCGCTAGCGTTTCACGATTCAATTGAATAATGCCTTGGTCGGGTCCGTTTGAGTAAAGATTAGCACCGTTTGGCGACCACATCAGAATGTTTGCGTTGCTTGTTGTACTATCGCTTGAAACCATTGTGCTCAAATCACTGGTTGATAGAATGTATACCGAATCAAAATCGCTTGAACTTGTTCGTAGCGTAATGGCAATCTTGGAAAAATCAGGTACAATTGATGTGGCTAGAATTTCAGCTGCAAATTCACGCTCAAAGAGTACAACACCATCTGAATCGAGTTTGTATAATGATGATCCGAACGAGGCGTAGGTGTTACCGCTCGAGTCGATTTCTATCGTTCGAATACCTGAGTCTGCTGCTTCAATTTTATGTGCTTTATTGTACAATATCTCTGATGTTGTTGCATGTACTGGACCTACGCACGAAACCAAAACGACAACCAGCAACAATGTGCATCGCAGTCGAATGGAGGTTTCCATGATTCAAACTGAGAAACCAATTACATAAAGAATACGTCTTTTAGCCGTGATTTTTGTTTAGTAAATAGAGCGGTTGTTTCTTGAAGTGAGCGTTGCTGGTCTTGTCATGACGAATCTCCCGCGAGATGAAGACGGTAATCTCATAGTTCGAATAGGCCACTCCCCCGATCCTGATGATGCCTTTATGTTTCACGCAATGACAACCAACGCGTTCCCTACTCCCGGTTACAATTTCGTGCATGAACTGCAAGACATAGAAACTCTCAATCACCGTGCCATGAACAAAGAACTGGAAGTATCAGCAGTCTCAATTCATGCTTATCCCGATATTGCTGAAAATTATGCCCTGATGAATTGTGGAGCTTCGATGGGAGAGGGTTATGGCCCAATGATTGTTGCCAAAAAAGGCCTTACATTAGAAGAAGCTAAAAATTCCGTTATTGCTATTCCAGGGATAAAAACCTCTGCGTTTTTAGGACTGAGTTTGGCTTGGGGGGATGTCGAAGTAGAAGTAGTTCCGTTTGATGAAATCATACCGAGGATACTCGATGATAGTTACAAGTGCGGTCTCATCATTCACGAGGGTCAGTTGACGTATGTTGAACATGATCTGAATGTGCTCATAGACTTGGGCGTATGGTGGAATGAAAGGACAGGTGGCCTTCCGATGCCATTGGGGGGGAATGTCGTACGTCGCGATCTTGGAAGTAAAATAATGGAAGACATTACAATGTATACAAAGATGAGTATTGAGCATTCAATTCAACATCCTGAAGAGGCACTCGAATTTGCAAAAGCATGGGGTCGAGGAATCGATGATACGACAAACAAAAAATTTGTCACAATGTACGTTAACGACCGTACAATTGACTATAGACCTGAGGGAAGGGAATCAATCAAACTGTTTCTCAAAGAAGGTCAAGAATTAGGTTTAATCAGGACAGATTTTGACGTTGACAACATATCGTTTATTGGAGCAATGGAGTGAAGGATATGGAACAGCGCCCTTTGGTCAGTGAGTATGGATCTGTAGATCCTGCGCCCCCATCGGAAGACAGTCGAATTCAACATCTTCGCAATGTCTTGTTGAATGAAAATGAGAAAATGTTTGAACGTATGCGCTGTGTGTTTAAATTGCGAAACATAAGAACGCCTCAATCATGCTTAACTCTGTGTCAGGCGTTTGATTCTGAAAGTGCACTATTGCGCCACGAACTGGCCTATGTTTTAGGGCAAATGCAAATGGACGAAGCGCTACCCAAACTAATTCATGTTCTTCAGGACACATCGGAACATGTGATGGTTCGTCATGAGGCTGCCGAAGCACTTGGTGCAATCGGAAACAGCACAGCCATACCTGTCCTTGAAAAATTTATTCATGATGAAGCAATTGAAGTCCGTGAATCGTGTGAAGTGGCATTAGACCTGTTGGATTGGGTCAGAAAAAGCACAATCGCTGAAACAAACTGAAGCACGACATTTTAGAACCCCATCAAATACCAGTGAACAGGTGAGACGATGCCGCACGAACATGTTCAACTTGCACAGGCACCGAACGGTGAAATTGGCCCGCGTTGTCACAAGTGTGGTATTCGAATAACCTTCGGCGCTTCAATGGTTCACAATCAGCATTACTATTGTTGGGAATGTTATGTTGAACTTACAGGTGCAGACACCGTAACAGTCGTCGGTGAAACACAAGAGAAATTTTACATCAAGAAAGTTTAGGGTTGCGTTCAAAAACTGTCAAGTTTACGAAGAAACATGGCATCAACAGGATGGGCAAGATTTGCGCATCGCTTTGGCCAATACTATTCCACTTCAGACTTTTGGAGACCACCGCGTATGCAAATGCGCGAATGGATGTTTATTCCTTTTGGTAATGCACCACCACTGCGACACAAATCGTTTCGTTCAGAAGATGAATTAAGACAGTTTTTGACAGATCGAGCAATGCATTCGTGTTTTTATTCAACGGCTTATTGGCAGAAACCTCATGAATTGAAAATGGATAACAAGATATGGCAAGGTGCAGATCTAATCTTCGATCTTGATGGAGATCACTTGCCAGGTGTCACGGATCGAGACTTTCCTGGTATGTTGGATGTTATACAAGATCAAGCGTATGCACTGTGGAATGATTTTCTCAAACCAGAATTTGGATTTAGTGAAGATTTCCTGCAAGTTACGTTTTCAGGTCATCGTGGGTTCCATTTGCATTACAGAGATCCTGCATTGTTTCACCTCGATTCCGAAGCGAGACGAGAACTTGTATCTCACATTCGAGGCGAGGGTGTTGATGTGCAAGGAGGGTTGACTCGGTACAACGATGCTAAAGCCAATGGTTGGACAAAACGAATACGCACCCAGATACCATCTCTCATCGAAAAGTTGGTATCGATTGCTGAACGAAAGGAAGATGCGAATCGAATTATGAAAGATTTGCATTTGTCTCTCAAGGAAAACCTTCGTCGCGAAGGAAAGCCAGGTAAAGGCCTGACCAGCATACAAAAACTCGCAGATATGTTCCTCCATGAGAAGAGGAAAAACGCTGTTGCGAATGGACAAATTTCTAGGCTTGGTGCATCACAAGGCTTGTTTTTGGATTTGGTAAAATCCGACGCATCGATTGTACTTGGTGCCGCTGGAGAAACGGATGAAGTGGTCACAATCGATGTACGTCGTCAAATTCGTTGGCCTACATCTCTACACGGAAAAACCGGTATGAGAGTAACTGAATTTCAACTCAGTCGATTGGACAGAGATGGTTCAAATCCGTTTGATGCCCTTTCCGAGGCTTTCGTATTTGGCAGAGATAAGAACACGAATGTGGAGATAGTTGTCGATGATGCGACACTACGATTTGGCGAGGACAATTACGATGTAACTCTAGGTGACAAGCTCAGTGTATCGGAATCTGCAGCAACGTTTCTTAGTCTCAAAGGTTGGGCGAAAGTGGTAATATGAGGTTTGATGTTATTTCTCGGTTTTCATGTCCTGATTGTGGTAAGGTTCAAGGGTAGAATGGCCTCCACTCAAACCAGAGGTGAGGGTATGCGACGTCGAAAGAAGAAGAAATCCAATGAAACTCCCGATGCACCACTACCTCCTTTGCCCGGTTTACCACCTTTACCTGGTGCGCCGTTGCCACCGCTTCCAACAACGTCAATGCCCGAACCAATGGCCGAATTACCTGCGGCACCAATACCACCTCCTGTGGAGCCTGCACCGGCCCCACTTCCAGTTGAGACAGCACCTGCAATTGCACCTCCAATCCCTCAAGAGAAACCTAAAGACGAATATGGAGATCTTTGGGCTAAGCGATCTTCGAAACCCCTGCCACAAATTTATGGTGCTATCGATAGAATCGGAACGGGAGAATCCGGCTCCTTGCTCGACAGATACTCTGACAGGTTCGGTCATTCTCTTGACCGAGACATCATTGTTTTGAGAAAACGTGAACGGGAAGATGCGCTTAATGAATTACGGGGCGCTCCTGTGGTCGAACTTCTTGATGAGGATGAACCGGATCGATTATCAGAAGTGGAAAATCGATTGAGAGAACTAAAACCCCAGTACAAATCAGCCAAATCTACGGGCGATAAGGACGCACTTCGGACACTTGTCCCTGAATTAGAGCAACTGATGGCTGAGCGTCGATCCCTAATGGCGAAAGATGCTCCAATACCCGAACCTGTGCCAGAGGAAGACGATTCTGAGTCGGAAGCATATGATGAAACTCAAATTGATGAAGCGGACGCTCTGTTCGCCCAATTTTTCACAATTGTCAATGACCTTCTTGGTGATGAATTGCCTGAAGAGGCAATAGAAGCATTCCTAGCATCCGACGGTTTTGAGTTGTTCAAGGAAGTAGGAGCAGATCCAACAGCAATAGATGATGAACGTAGAGGCGAATTTTTCAAGATTATCGATGAACAATTGGGGAACATGGCCGATGAATCGATCAATGCCTTCGTCGGTTCGGACGAATTCATTATTTACAAACAAATTTCGGAAATGTATACATGACTGGGGGGTTAAAAAATGGGATTACTCGACAAAGTAGAATCATCAGAAAAAGACGTAAAGAAAGCCAAACCAAAGGCAGTCGAAATCACCACTGCACAACCCGCTCCCAAGAAGGAAAAACGAGCGAAAAAGCAAAAACAAGACAAGAAGGCAAAGCAGCCCAAGCAAAAAAAGGCTCGACCGGTTGGCCTCTCATCAGAATTCGAAATAGCACAGAAACTGAGTCGTGTTATCAGTTGGTGGGTCAATTTCATAGCGAATTTTGCAGTCCTAATTGCAGCTTTGTTTATGTCAGCCTTTACAGGAGGTCAAAGTGGTGGACTTGAAACTACAATTCTATTCATTGTTGCAGTCTTAGCACTGTTGTTCAACTCATTTTTCCTTCCATTTTACACCGGAAGGAATCTTGGTCAATATACTTCTTCGACGCGATACGTCCGGGGAGATGGTTCAAAACCGAATTTTTTGCACTCGCTTTCCGTTAACAACATTGGATTCTTGTCGCTCACAGGATTCCTTATGGTATTCACCCAAGCAGGCAATCTCTCGGACGGTGGGACCTCTCCAATCGTCTGGACGTCCATAGGTGCTGTATTCATGGTTCTTTGGATTGTCAACTGGCAATTCGCACGAAACAGCGATTTAAACCAAGGATTGTTCGACCTTATGTTTGGATCTTACTTGGTTCGATACGTACCTGAAGAAAAGGCTACAGGTGGATTCCGAGCACGACTTGAAAGTATGAGTCAATTTGGAGAAAAGTATGCGAAACGTGTCGAAGATCGGGCCAAAGCCCGAGAAGAAAAGGAAATAGAAAAAGCCAAACAAAAAGAACAAGAAGCAGAGGAAAATGCTGCTGAAGAAGATGATTCTACTAAAGATTGAAGCGGTTCACATCCATGTCAATCTTACGATTCCGAGCTCTTCGAAACCATTGCCTCTTTTGGGCTGTGATTCTTTTTTCCGGTTTTCACTTATTTGAACCTCGATACGTTTTCCTTGCTATGCCTATATCGATAATTGATATTTGGTTGACGCTTAGTATCGAATCTATTTTTTTATTGCCTGTTGAGAGAGCGCACAAGGAGTTGACGAATGGCTGGAAATGGGAAACTCTTGTTATTGATAGTTATCCTGTACGCTATTTGGTTAAGAATATCGATCTCGGCAAACCACTGGCTATTGTTATTCACGGTTGGAATTCTACTGCAGTAAACATGGTAGGTCGTGGAGAGTTGTATGAACGGATGGGTTACAATGTTGTACTGTTTGAAATGAGGGCACATGGCGGAAACAAACCTGTGGAACAGTGGGCAGTTATGCATGTATGTCATGACTTGGAATTGGTATTGGATTTTTTTGCAAACAAAGGCTGGTTGAAGAATGGTTTTGTTGTTCACGGCCACAGTTTAGGTGGTTTTGTTGCACAACGTGTGCTCAATTCAAATGCCAAAGGAATCAACAATCCTTTAGCCCTTGTTCTAGAATCTCCCGTAACATCGTATGTTTACATCAATAACAGAACTTGTAAAGTATTGCGCATTCCAAAAGTGTTCCACAAGTGGTTGATGCAACGTGCTCTAAGGTACTACAATCGTGTTATTCGTGATAAGTTCAGAATCTCTTCACTACAAGCTTTGTCAATACCAGAATGGGGTTTACCAGACTGTCCAACCATACTTATACAAGCAAAAAATGATGATACTCTAGGTTTGATACACGCTCAACTGTTAATCGATACTCATTCAACAATACAATCAAATTTTCAATACTACATTTTGAACGAATTGAAACATGCAAACGAACGTCACAATAGTGTCAGGGATCAGATTCTTGTTAAGTGGTTTGAAGGTCAATCACTCCTCTTCAATTGAAGAGGCTTGTTCCCGAGCTAATTCACGCATGTCATCAACTTCATCCAATTCATCAACGATTTCTTCACCAAGGAGTGTCTCAAGAACATCCTCCATCGTCAGGATTCCAGAGGTCCCACCGAACTCGTCTTGAACAACCGCGAATTGTTGGCGACGTTCAAGCAGTACATCCAATGCTGCATCGACACTCTGTGTTGTGGTGAGAAATTCAACGGGTTTCATGAACTCGTCAATTGTTCGATCCCACTCATCGCGACTTGCAGCGACAAGGAGTTCAGATCGTATAACGACGCCTTGGATATCGTCGATCGACTCAACATATACAGGCATTCTTGAAAATCTTAACACAGGGAATTCATCGAGAACATCTCTTACGGTCATACCCTGTTGCAATGCTGTAACTACGACCCTGGGCGTCATGACGTCTGCAATGGGTATTTCACGCAATCGGAGCAGGTTGTGGATTACAGTCTCCTCATCTTCCATCAATGCACCCTCTTCCTCTCCAAGGTCTGCTAAGGCTGCGAGATCGTCTCTGGTTACGAGTTGGCCATCTGCACTTGGTAACACTTTTTTCATCCACTGAATCGGTGCAATGATGAAAAACAGTACAAGAACTATTGAATTTAATACAACTCCTGTGAACAGTGATAATTGCTTCCAGTAGGCTGTTCCAAGAGTTTTAGGAATAATCTCAGATAAGAACAAAACCGCTAGAGTCAGTATAATCGAGGCTACGGTCAGATATTCATTTCCAAATTCTTTGTTGACCTCAGAACCCACACCAGCAGCCCCCATCGTGTGTGCTATGGTGTTCAAAGTTAAGATGGCAGTAAGTGGTTTGACCGCATCATCAGCCTTCAATTTAGTCCAAAGAGCTCCCCTTCGATCGCTGTCTTTTTGCCAAACTGCAACCTGAGTGTTTGGAATGGAAAGAACGACTGCCTCCAGAATAGAACACAGAAACGAAACGCCAAGGGCAAGTATTGTGTAAAATATGAGCAATGTGAGGTCCATGTTGAATGTGAACTCCTGTCCGTTGGATATCTCTTGCCAAGAACTTCTTCTTCTTGAAAATGTTGTTTTTTCAATTAAGGAAAGGGTTGATTTGAAAATCAATGCCTGTTAGCGATGATTATGCCGGATGGTGAACATGTTCTCGTATGTGTAGCCTGGCCGTATGCAAACGGACCACTGCACTTAGGACATGTCGCAGGCTGTTATCTTCCCCCTGATATTTGTGCACGTTTTGAACGCGCTCGCGGTAATCGAGTACTCATGGTCTCCGGTTCTGATGAACACGGCACACCAATTACCGTCTCCGCTGAACAGGAAGGGCGCAACCCACAAGATATTGTAGATCAGTACCATTCTATCAACACACAAGCCCTACTGGACCTTGGTTGCACATGGCTTCCAAATATAGACCGGCGCGGTATTGATTACGGCGGTTCATTGTTTAATCGGACGAGTGACCCGCGACATAAGGTAAAAGTTCAGGAAAATTTCAAATTGCTTTACGATGCTGGATTTTTCGAACGGCGCACGATGCAGCAGTACTTTGAAGTTCACCCCGATGGAGGAGGCAGATTCCTACCCGATCGTTACATTGAGGGAACATGTCCAACCTGTGGTGCAGAGAATGCTCGTGGAGACCAATGCGATGAATGTGGAGCAACATATGAATCCTCAGAATTGAATAATCCAGTCTCCAAGATGAATCCTGAATTAAAGGTAGAAATTCGTGATACAGATCACCTCTTTTATCGATTGGATTTGTTTCAAGAGGCACTTGAATTACATGCAGAAAATAATTATGCTGTTTGGAAACCAAATGTGCGAGCTATGACGAAACAGTGGCTCGATATGGGCCTACGACCGCGCGCAGTTACGCGTGACTTGGAATGGGGTATTGAAGTACCACTGGATTCGGATGATTGGGACAACAAATGCATTTACGTATGGTTTGAAGCAGTACAGGGTTACTTGACATGCTCGCAAATTTGGTCGGAAACCTTTGGGGATAGCGCCTCATGGGAAAAGTGGTGGATGAATGATTCTACACAGAAAAAACGCCATTATTACTTCCTAGGTAAAGACAATGTTCCATTTCACACGGTTATTTGGCCAGCGATAATCTTGGGATTGAACCATGTACGCAATGGTAAATCTGCAGAGGACCCAATTCAACTTCCTCAAGACGGTGATTTGCGACTTGAAGACAACGTTCCAGCCATGGAGTACCTGATGCTTGCAGGTGGCCAATTTTCAAAATCAAGGAAGCATGCTATTTGGCTGCCCTCCTTCCTCGAGCAATTTGATCCAGATACGTTACGATACTACCTCAGCATCAACATGCCAGAATCCCATGATACTGACTTCACTTGGAATGAATTTGTCGATCGAATCAACAATGAATTAATTGCCACTTACGGAAATTTTGCCAATCGGGTTCTCTCATTATCTGCTCGATTGCCCAACGCACCTGGTGCAGCGTTATTGTCTTCATTTGATGATAACAATACATACTCCGAACTCCAAACAACGCTGGAAAAATTGCACGCTGATATGACGTCTTCACTTGTAAGGCATCGATACAAAGAAGCACTTCGTACAGCAATGACTGCTGCACAACACGGTAATCAGATGCTTCAAAACGCAGCCCCTTGGGTGCATTTGAAAACAGATGTAGGTGCAGATGGAAGGAAAGAATCTCTTGCATCGCTGGCTATTGGATGGAGAATTTGCCGTTATCTAGCCATCGTAACACAACCGTTCTTACCGTTCAGTGCCAGGAGGCTATGGACCATGCTTGGAATTACAACAGAATTGGAAAACAGTTCATGGGACTCGGCGATTGACTGGTCGGTTGAAATTGAAAATCCTCTTGCATCCTTTGAGCCATTGTTCCAACGGCTGGATGCGGATGAAATATTGAAGCATGAGCAGTCTATTGTTGAAAACAGCAGTGAAAAATCCAACCCAGGACACGACGTTAAAGGTGGAAAAAAGGAGATGAAAAATATGAAAGAAGAACCGTTGGAAGGAATCGAATATCTTGATTTTGACACCTTCATGAAAGTTGATTTGCGAGTTGGCGTTATCACATCTGTTGAAGATCATCCAAATGCTGATCGACTCTATGTAATACGTATTGATGATGGAAGCGGTCAAGAGCGCACCATTTGCGCTGGAATAAAAAGCTACTATTCGGTTGATGAACTCCTTCAAAAGTCGATAGTTTTCGTGTCCAACCTCAAACCTCGAGCACTGCGCGGAGTAACCAGTCAAGGTATGATGCTCGCTGCTGATGATGGCAACGGAGGTGTCCGTTTGGTTACAATCGATGGAGAAATTGCTGCAGGTTCACGAGTCAGATAGACGGGTTCGAACCGCATCCATGCATCGTTTGGAGTAAATACGGCCGTCTTCGATTAATTGAGGCAAACGTTTTCGCATTTCCATACCTTGGTCAGAGGGAAGTGACTGCAGATTAATCTCAACATTGAAAATCCCGCCTTTTAGGGCAGTAGAAGCCAATAATGCAGACACACCAACATCAGATAGGGCATTTGGATTACCTTTTTCTGCTAATTCTGGAAGTAGTTTGAGTAATTCAAGTGCAAGAATTGCGGTTTGGAAGGGTACCTCGGCTGCACCGAGGGTTGCTAAATGAATTGCTTTTATTCTCGTTTCCTTTTCTTTATCAGTTGATTTTGACATGCGAAACGATGCGACGACTGCATCAAAAGCATCGCTGTCTTGCGTAGCAAGTTCAAGACCTTGGTTCAACAACTTTCCTGCTACAGACTTTATTTTCTTGGCTACGTTCCAACCATCGTTATAGCGTTCCTTTGATAAGGTAAGATCGCTCACCATTGTTGCCAAGGCTGCAGCTTGACCTAAGGCCACACCAGCTGCTGAACCTCCACCTGGAGTGGGGGCATCGCTCGCCAAAGCATTTTGGAATTCCTTTAGTGTTTTATCCGACCAAGCCATGTTTAATCCTCCTGAATTGCCCATTCTATAATGCGTTTATTGGGATCAAACGGGGAAATGGAGTTTAATCCTAAGGATTCTATTGCGACAGATATGTATTCTTCAACGGACAATTCTTTGTTTGAATACCATTTACCAGCCTCAAGCATAGCGTCCAATGGAACCAAACCGACAATCTCACTTCCTTTGGTTACGCTGCCCATATTACTGCACAAACTGTCAATGGTATCGAAGGCGTGATGGAGATTAGTAATGCGATAGTTTTGCAAATTCATTGAAACTTGGCTGATGTTGTGCGATTCAAGTGCTACACCCATCCCTTGTACACTATCAAGTAAACCACGGGTCCTGAATTTGTCAATACCATTATTGGATTTTATTAGTCGGCCTGAACTTCGTATCAGGGATCCAATCTGTTGTGCGATTTTTGGTTCAGAATCGTCGATGTTGACATTGTATGCTAGTAAAATATCCCGGGCACCTATCGTGACACCACCGCTTTTTTGTGAGGTCAGATTCCATTCTTTAGATCCTAAATCCGGTAACCGCGTCGTATCCCCATGAATTGTTGTGGTGTTTGAAAAACGGTCGGCTAGCCCTTCATACTCACCTTTCCTGAGAGAGGATAATTTATTTCTATCCGCATGTGTTGATGCATATCCGTATAGGAAAACAGGTACATTGAGGGTTGATATTTGTTCTGCAACACTTTGAGCAAGCGCCACACAGTCCTCCATTGTTGCTTGAGAAATTGGTATAAATGGACATACATCTACAC
>CALBFP010000265.1 GCA_937894115.1 uncultured euryarchaeote | reverse complement strand
GAACAAAAACTCACCAAAGATGACCGTTATTGCAGGAGCAACCGATGCTGTGACGGGTGTCATGGAGGTGTTTGAAAAGGAAGGATTCAATTGCGTACCGCTTGCAACCAGCCATGCGTTCCATTCGAGTATCGTTGCTCCCGCAAACGAACCTCTTCGAAGATTTCTCTCTTCGCTTGAAATCAATTGGCCCTCCATTCCAATCACTGCAAACGTGGATGGAACCTTTTATCCAAACACTGGTGCGGATGCAAAAGAGGGAATTCTTTCGAAATTAGCGCCCCAGATGGCATCTTCGGTCGAGTGGACCTCACAGATCAACACCATGTACGAAGCTGGTGCACGGATTTTTGTTGAAGTCGGGCCTAAACGCGCCCTGACGATGTTCGCCTCGCAAATATTGGAGGAGAAACCACATCTTGCAGTTATGACAAATCATCCAAAACAAGGAGGTATCGCTTCCTTCCTTGTCGCTATTGGTGCCTTGGCCCTTGCTGGACGTCCACCGCAGAAGGTTGAAGGCACCTCGCCCGTGTTCAGTGAAGCATTCCGTGCGGGCCCAATCGAAGCACATGAGGAATCCGCCCTTCCGAAAAGAGAAAGCGATGAAGAATTGCGAATAAGGGCACGCCCTCTCCCCACTCAAGGGAATGCCACAGTCGTTCCTAATGTCTCACAAACCGCTCCAGTTTCTGCTACCAAACAACCAACAGTTGCCGACTATGTCGGCGATCGCATTGCTCAACATTGCGGTTATCCTTCGATGTTCTGTCATGGAATGGTTGATCTTCGTTTAGGACTTGGTTTGTCCGAACAAGCCATTCAATCGATCATTTCTACGATTGGATTAGAGGCCATTACGGATAAAGAGGTTGATGTTCATTCAGCAAGAACCGCAGCGGACATCGAACGTTGGGTACGTCAACCTCCAACGGGATGGAAGAAACACATTCATCTCGCATCATCAACCCCATCATCGATGGCAAAAATGCATACAACTGAAGATTCACTCACACAGCGTAGGGCCGATCCGTACGTTGTTTCTGGAATAAGTCTCGGTCTTCCAGGTGGAGAGAAAGTTTTCGACGAGGACGTGTTTGAACGTCTTGTTCGTGGTGAAACCTGCATCCAAGAAGTGTCGGATGAATACAAGCAGCGCTTGCTGGACAAGAACATCAAACGGCTCATCAAAGGACGAGATGGTTCTGTCAATATGGAACAAGCAACGACCTTCGGTGACATCCCTCAACTTGCTGGAATCAAAGGAGCGTTCGATCTCGCAGATGAGTTTGGTATCGATCCCAAGATGGTCATGGCATGGGACATCACGACTCAACTTGCCATGGCTTCGGGTTTGCTAGCTCTTCGTGATGCTGGTATCCCGCTTACACCTGAGGAACAGACAGGAAAGGGTGGCTTGCGTCTCATTCGCAATTGGCAGATTCCAAACCGTCACCGAGACCGAACAGGAATCGTGTTTGCATCGTGTTTTTCAGGATTGCAGATGGCCATGAAGCATGCTAAGAACGATGGTGATGATGGAGAGGGGAAGTTTGACCGCCGCTATTTGTTCCAAGTATTGACCATGGGGCACTCTCAATTTGCCCAATTCACCGGAATCCGGGGCCCTACAACGACGATTAACCTCGCTTGTGCTTCAGCAACTGGCGCATTCCAAATCGCAGAGGACTGGCTCTCGAGCGATCGTGTTGACCGAGTGGTCATCCTCTCGGCCGATGACGTGACAGGTGACGACCTTTGGGAATGGATTGGAAGCGGCTTCGCTTCGACAGGAGCGGCTTCGACAAGCAACGTCGTTGAAGAGGCTGCATTACCATTTGACAAACGCCGAAATGGATTGGTTCTTGGAATGGGTGCTGCTTCATTCGTTGTTGAACGAAAAAGTTCCGCAGATGAGCGCGGAGTACAACCCATTGCAGAATTACTTGGGGCGAAAACCGCAAATTCTGCTTACCATGGTACGCGACTCGATGTTGATCACGTTGCAAAAACAGTTGATGAATTCATTGGGGAAATGGAAAGCCGCTGGAGTCTTGATCGACACGAAATCGCCAAGGATTTGGTGTTTTATTCTCACGAAACCTACACACCTGCTCGCGGCGGGAGCGCTCAAAGTGAGGTGAAAGCGCTGCGTCAGAGTTTTGGAAAGAGCACGAATTCGATGGTGATTGCGAACACGAAAGGATTCACTGGACATCCGATGGGTGTCGGTATCGAGGATGCGAGTATGTTCTATGGTTTGCTTATGAAACGCATTCCGCCTATCGCAAATCACAAGGTCGTTGACGAAGAACTTGGTAATTTGCATCTTTCGACGGGTGGCGACTATCCGAATTTGAAGTATGGCCTTCGATTTGCTGCAGGTTTTGGCTCCCAGATTGGTCTTTCGTTTGTCCGTGCTTGGCCGGTTCAGGGAGACCGTATTGATGGCAAACGCCTCTTGCAATGGTGTCGAGAGTTGGCCGGTTCGGATGACATACAGTTACGTATTCTCGACAACAAACTCGTTGCTTATGTTGATGGAGACGACAATCTTCATGGAGGAATTCAAGGAGATGTATACGATATTACGGCACCGTTCGAGGGCTTACCAAGCAACATTCCAGAGCTTGAGAAGAAGATTGTTGAACCACCGGTAAGCGAACCTGTTGAACAAAGCACTCAACCATCAGAACCCAGCCCATCTGTAGCGTCTGTACCTGCAAGCAGTGACATGGTTCAAACCGTCATTGACGTTGTTGTAAAACACACTGGATATCCTGCAGATTTTGTTGAATTGGATCAGGATTTGGAGGGCGAGCTTGGCATCGACACGGTCAAGCAGGCAGAAATAATGGTCGACATACGGACACAATTCAACCTGCCTGTGGACGAAACGTTTGTGCTTTCAGACCACCCGACACTGAATCACATGATTGACTACATCCAGCGAATGCAGGGTGGTGGAGAAAACACTTCAACCCCTCAGCCTGCGCTTGAGGCGAAACCTGAACCACCTTTGCCGACTGAGGCTGCTCAGACAGGTGAGGCTGTTGTCACCGACTCTGCACCGATGGTTTCTGATGAGGCAATGACGCAACAGGTTGTCGACGTTGTTGTCAAGCACACTGGATATCCTGCGGATTTCATCGAACTGGATCAGGATCTCGAAGGCGAATTGGGAATTGACACTGTTAAACAGGCAGAAATCATGGTTGACATTCGCCAATTGTTCGGACTTCCCGTCGACGAGAATTTCCTGCTTTCAGAGCATCCAACCTTGAATCACATGATTGGATATATCGCTAGGATGCGTGGAGGTTCGAGCCCTGTAACAGCACCGGTTCAAACATCAACACCTCCACCGTCTGTTGAAGAAGCGAAACCTTCGCCTGTGAGTATGAAAGAAAGTTCGATGCCAACGGATGCTGGAATTGAGAACTCGCTGATTGAGGTTGTCGTCAAGCATACAGGATATCCTGCAGATTTCATTGAGATGGACCAAGACCTCGAGGGTGAGCTTGGAATTGATACCGTGAAACAAGCAGAAATTATGGTTGATGTGCGAGAGATATTTGCTCTTCCCGTTGATGAGGATTTCCTCCTCTCCGACCATCCCACTCTGAACCATTTTGTTGCCTATATCTTGAAAATGAAAGGTGGGGAATCATCTGTTGAGCACAGCACTCCGGCCGAAACTGTTGTTGAACAGGTGCCTGAACAGGCGAATTCCGCTGTTGAACACGCTGGTTGTCGGCGATGGCAAGTAGAGGTTGAAGAGGCTGAGTTGGTGAACTCGACCCTCATGCTCGATGGGACCGTAGTTGTTACCGACGATGGCTGGGGAATTGCAGAACACTTGTGTTCGCGTCTTGAAGCGAGGGGCCTTACAACCGTTCGGGTTGGTTTTGAGATGGGAATTCGCGATGTGTCGATACAATCAGAGCAAGGCAGAACCGTTCATCGAGGCGACCCTGGAAACCCGCATCACATCGAGTCCATCACAACCGCCCTCTCCAACATGGGAGTGGTGGGAATGCTTCACCTTGCACCGATGAAACTCGCCTCAGCCAGTTGGTCCGAGGACACCTTGCCTTCTGCTCAGATCTCCTTGGCTGCGCATGGATGGTTTGGTCTTCTCAAAGGAATGGATTCTCAATTCGCTGAATTGACCAACGGCTTGGTTGCCAGTGTTACTGCAATGGATGGCAGACATGGAAACATTGGTGAACGCTTCAATTCGATTCAGTGCGCTGCTTCAGGTGTTACGAAATCGTACGCTTTTGAACGCCCGCAATTACGAGCACGTGCGCTTGATGTTCACCCTGAAATCATCTTTGATGCAGAAGCAGCAGCAGAACGAATTGAAGTTGAATTGTTTGAGCATGCAGGGCAAGTGGAAATCGGTCTGGATCGTGACGGCCGTCGCTGGCAACTTGTGGCTTTTGCTGAAGACGTCGTGGATGACTTGAAACCGCTGAATTCAGAAGACGTCTGGCTGGTGTCTGGTGGTGGTTCTGGCGTCACTGCTGCCTGCATAGTGGGCGTTGCAAAATCCAGCCAGGATGCAGAAGCAACCTTCCATTTGCTTGGTCGTTCTGAATTGATTGAGCAAACCTCTGAGTGGTTGAATTGGAGCGAAGAAGAACTCATGACGGAAAAAATGGCACTGCGTGAACGGCTAACGGAAGCGTCATCAAGCGGTAAAGTCACCATGGTTGAATGGAACAAAGCATGGCAAAAGTACACAAGAAGTCGTGACGTGTACCAAACACTTTCACACATAGAAGCAACAGGAAATCGAGCGTTCTATCATTCCATTGATGTTACGAATGCAGCGGCACTTACGTCCTTAGGGGCCTCGTTGTCAAAGCCAATAACAGGAGTGGTACACGGTGCTGGCCTTGAGGACTCCAAACTCGTCGCTGATAAGGCCTGGGACACCTTTGACACGGTCGTTCGCGTTAAAATCGATGGATGGGCTGCCTTGTTGAAAGCGGTTGAAGCCTCGGAAGGAGCGTTGCAATTTGCTTCAGTGTTCACTTCTGTCGCTGGACGTTTTGGTAATGGAGGCCAAACCGATTACGCAGCAGCAAACTCGATCCTGGATGCTGAAATGGCGCGTTTAACCGCTAAGGGAGAGCATCGAGCAGTCGCTATTGGTTGGACGGGTTGGCGCGATGTTGGTATGGCGACACGAGGGAGCATCGAAGCGGTCTTTGAAGCGGCTGGAATTGAAACGTTGCCTGTTGATGTTGGCGTCCAGATTTTCGTTGAAGAAGCCCTACGCGGTGGAAAACGTCGTGTGATAGCGTGCGGTTCTCTCGGACAAATGGACCGATTCGACTCATTCCGAGAGGCACCGCTGATGTTGCCTGGTGAAATGGCAGCAGTCATGGAAGATCCTCAACGCTTCCCATTCATTGACAAAGTACTCGCATTCGAAGAAAAACAGAACGTGTTGACACAGACGACACTTTCAGTGGCTGAGCATCCGTTCTTGAACGATCATGCCATCGATGGCGTTCCATACCATCCCGGAGTCATGGCGATGGAGATGTTTGCTCAAAACGCATTGCTGCTCTGCCCACATTCCTGTTTGGCAGGTTTTGAGAATGTAACCTTCGGGCTGCCTGTTAAGGTATTGAAGGGAAGCATACGTGTGCGTGTGGAAGCGTCAATCCTACGAATTGATGGAGAGCGAACATGGGTGAATTGTCGGCTTGTATCCGATCTCGTTAACTCAAAAGGTGTTGTCTTTGGTGAGCGAGAACATCATCAAGCAACCGTTCGATTGGTAAAGAAATCCGACGATTTGAGAGCCTTTTTGCAATCGGAGATTGCCGAACTTCCAGCGATTGGCACTCCTCCATCGGGGCGGCTTGAACACCATGCCTCATTCATCTACTTGCGCTATTTCCACGGTCCTCGTTTCCAATCGCACGGAGGCGTTCTACGGGGTGTCGGAGATGAGTCTCAACCGGGTATCGATGGCATTGCTCTTATGCGTCACCAGTTGCCAGCAACCGATCAATTCGCCCACGAGCGGGACGGAGAAGACGTGTTGCTTGAGTCGTTGCCAATGTTGGTTGAAGCGGGTTTCCAAAATGCAGGACTCGTTGCGATGGAGTCGGAAGGATTCAGCAGCCTCCCTGTTGGGATTCAATGGTCGACAATGCTCCGCGTCCCTGAACAAGAAGAACAACTCCGACTGCGATCGATTCGTGTTGCCGTCGAAGAGGATGGAGTAACCGTTCACGACGTCATCGTAGTTGGAGCCGATGATGCCCCTGTTTTAGCGATGAAAGGATTGCGACTCAAAGCGATGGCACCGGTGCCGGAAGATCAGGCCTTTTCCTTCGACCGTTGAGTGTGATTCTTTGCAAGCATTGTTTCGTTGGCTCGACCTCAATGAAGGCCCAAGATGCTTGTTGGCAACCTGTTCAATCGGTAAGCACGACCCCTCGACGCTCAGCTTAATCGATTGGGATGAATTGAGAACCTTCAAAACACAAAAAAGGACCAATGAACATCTCTCTGCTCGATGGCTTTTGCAGAAGGCTTTAGGGCAGTGGGGAGGGATTGACTGCAATCAGATTTCTGTAGATCGTACAGAACAACGTGCACCGTATTTGAAGGCCATTCAAGGGTTATGGCTTCATCCTAAATTGCCAAACATTTCAATTTCACACAGCGAGAATCTTGCTTGTGTTGCCCTTGTTGAATGTGGCTGGACGGTTGGTGTGGACGCTGAACCTCTCGAACGCGAATTGCGAACAGCGATGTATGACATGATGGCGAAGGGCGAAGAACTCCTCCGCCTTAGGGCCGGTCAAGTAGATGCTCTGTGGACTTGGACGGTGAAAGAAGCTGTTCAGAAAGCCACTCGCATGGGTATGCACCTCAATCCGCGAGATATTGTTGTACGAGCAGATAATAAGCGAAACAAAATCTCAATTGAAAATTCAATTTTTCAATTGGAAAATCTCACAAATGATGGTTATTGTATCACGCTTGCTTGGGGTCCTGATGGGAACCCGATTCGATCTTTGGAAGACGATGTATTGGATGCCACACGTGAAGCAATGAGCCTGAACGATGCGTGGACGGTTGGCTGCTCGAGCGTTCGCAAGAATGCGTAGTCACTTGTTCCACAATCGACTTGATTCCCATTCGAGCCCTAGCAGTATTCCAATTTCTGTTAGGATTACGTAATTGAACAGGAGATAAGACACATAGGCTGCAATAAGAACCAGCAGGGTTGTGTTGATGACCTTTCGGCGTTGACGCTTGACATCATCAAAGGTACAGATTCCTCGATTCCTAAAGTAGATGAACAGACCAAAGAAGACCGATGCGGATGCTACGGCAAGCATCGTAGGACGGAACCATTCGTATCCTTCCCCACCCCAGTACAAATTGTCCGACAAAGCGGCTGCTGTGCTGACACTCGCAAGGCCGAAGAGAACCAAGACCACACTCGGCAGACAACACATTGATGCGATGATGGTTGAGGTGGAGATGACCTTGAAAAGGGATTTCACGTTGTTTTCTTCATTTTCCATCGTCGTCACTTCCCATTAAAACAATCAGCAAATTTTGGCGACTCGCCGGGATTGGTGTAAGCCTGCATTGGTAGCACATCAACACCATCCGACCATTTCCCCATGTTTGTTAACATAACTGTGTCGACGAGGTTTTGGTAAGCAAAATCAGCAGTATTGTAATCTCCTCGACTTTGGGCGACCACCCAATCGGCCTGTGCATCGACTCGTCGGTAGAACGCCCAATCTGCGAGCGTATCGTGTGCCTCGTTGGCGGGTATGTAGTGTGTCGCAACAAGGCGAGGAAAACCGTATCGATCGCTCGGAATGTACAACAAGAGTGCATGATTCTGATCGATCTGCTCAAACAAGGCATGTTGGTGAACACTGTTGCATTGCCCAACAGTCATATCGTCCTCGCTTACAACAAGGTGAACAATGGTGTCTTCTGGTAGGTTGGTGAAGTCAGGAACCCATTCTGCTTGAAACGGCCGAGCTGCAGCCATCTCGGTATCGACCAGAAGCGTTTCACTTCCCCAACCCATAGACTGAACCATGCCAAGGGCTTGAAGCGAATAGGCTCCACCGAGGCTGTGTCCTCCAATCCAAAGGTGTTCGGGCATAATGGTGAGATTCTTCAACAAAGCATCGACGGTCAAATGGCGGGGTGTAGCGGTGATGATTTCATTCAAGCGCTGCAATGCGGATTCGATGGAAAGCATCCTCGGGACGTGATGGGGCCAATCTGAGGTTCCATCAACGAGGGTTGGTTCAAAATCATCGCCCCCTTCAGGTCGCACATCCGTTGGATACTGGATGTATGCAACGACCATACCTTTCGCAGAAAGGTGGTCGATCCAATCCGTATAGGATTCAATGGATGGATTGTTGAATGCGTGAAATAAAATCGCAAGCGGTACACCTTCAATTCCTGGATTATTCGGTAAGTGTGGAACCGTCAGATATACAGAAAACTCGATGTCTTCCTCCGTAGGTCCCTGAATGGCTTTGACTTCATCTGGTAGTTCATACGCGAAACGTATTGTGGTCCGGTCGAACGGACCTGCCTCTGCTCCATATCCTAGTGTCGGAGTAAGTGGGGGTGAAGGGGCAATCCCGATGAGAGCAGGAATCCCTGGCATAATCAACCAAGCACTAAGAAAAACGGCGAGCAGGTTGAGACTTGTCGTTCCTTTTTCCTTCCAGTTCAAAGACCCATTCGGAAGTCTTGGTGGTCCTTGTGTGGCAAGTAAGCAACCCAGAAGGAGTATTCCATAGATTGTAGGAAGGAGTAAAAACGCTCCTCTGATGTACCGATAGTCCATCAACACAAAGATGATCCAAGACGAGATTACAGCACCAATGAGGCAAAACGACGCTGCTCGAGGAATCGTTGAAAGAGAACGCCCCCGAAATTTTTGAATGGATGCATAGACGCATAATCCGATAAAAACAATGGAAAAACCGGCGATTAGTGAGACATGTTCTCGAAGAACTAGCGTCCATGAGAGTGTTCGAATGGCCTGTGGCCAAACAGCATTTTCTATCGATTGTCCTTGGAGGAGGAGCAGGAGCGATTCAGCCATGGCTACGAAGGCACCCGTTCCAATCATGGTTGGAGCAAACCATGGAGATGAACCATATTTCTCGAGGATGGAACTCTTTTGGGGTTCCTCTTCATCCATACGTCGATTATTCGCAATGGGTTCAAAAAACGTCGTTTAAACTATCAAGCATCGACGTTTCGAATTTCAGGGGTTTGATCCGCAATCATGAACTCAAGCATAGCAGCCCACATAACGAACTCCATGCTCTTTTTCAGTTCATCAACTCCACCAACCATTTCGATCATATTGTCGAGTGTGTCATCAGGGGAGTGGTAGGCGCTGTAATCTGAATCATAGGCTCCAAGATGGAATATTGTCTGCGCACCAAGGTTGCGAAATGTAACGTGGTCTGAACGACCAAAGGTGTCCTCATGAACATCGAGCACTAGATCTTCATGCTCATCCCAATGCTGATCGCATCCCGAACCGTAAGTTCCATCGATTCGCAAATCCATTGGTGCTTCGAGGATGTTCCTATGAACGTGATCGAGTACGGTCGTTATCTCAACATCCTGCACATCCGGGTCGATGTCGGGTCCGGACCATGCATGATATGGATAGGGCTCTCCAGTCGGCTTTTTCGCGGGATAGGATACACCCATCATGTCCATGTTGATGTAGAACCGGAGTTCTTTGTCTTTGGGAAGACAGTAATCGCATTCGTTGTTCGCAAAGGCGTTTGAACCGCGCAGTCCTGCTTCTTCGGAGGACCAGAGCGCAAGGAACGTATCGCATTCGACTTCGATTTCGACAAAGGCCTGAGCGTACAGCATCATGCTTACTGTTCCTCCTGTGTTGTCATAAGCTCCTTCATAGGTTCCGCCGCCCGGAGGTCCCCCCGGAAACATGATGTCCATGTGTCCACCCATTCCTTGAACGCAGGTAGGGTCGCGCCCACGCTTCCAAGCGATGATGTTCAGACTTTCAGGTTCGGTTGGGTTACCGTGATCAAACACCCTTAGAATGTGGGTATCGTAACCCAGCCCTTCGAAGTGTCCTCGAAAGTATTCAGCGGCCCTTTCAAAGGCAGGATTAGGTGACCCCATCCATCGATTGATGTACCCTCCACATTGTGTTGTATCGGTGCAAACGCTTGTGATGTATTCCATGCGTTCGTACCATTCATCTCCGTTGACAATAGGCATTCCCTGAGTAACCTCCAGTTCGTATACATCGCCGCTTCCATCGGGGTGGACGATCGTTACCTTCATTTCATCAACATAAGGGGTGAGCAAGAATCGACCGTTGATCGAGTCACCCTCAACCATTGCATAGCCGTTCGGTACAATGTATCCATCAACAAACAGCATGACATTGTTGGGAACAGAAATTGCTCGCCCGCTTCCAAGCAGTTGGAAATCATGCCACTCCCCACTCCTCATAACAACCTCTGTTGGCATTTGGTAGTCGATTTGGAAAACGATAGGACCGTCCTCTTTCGTCGTTTCATTTTGGCCGAAACAACCTGAGAGGGATGCAAGCAGCATCAATGCAACAAGAAACAGGCTTTTCGACGCTCGTATCGTCTGCACGATTCACCCTACTGTCGTCCGCACATAGGTTTTGTGAGTAGAGGTGCGGATAGCGGGAGTCGAACCCACGACATAAGGTTGGAAACCTCAGATGATAACCACTTCACCATATCCGCACGGTGGTAGTGTCTCCGAACAATTACCCTTTTTTGAGCGCATCGGTCAAAATCAATCATTCCATACCTGGAGGAGGAGCTACAGCATCGTAACCAAGTTCCACCCGTCTTCGTTGTACAACATCTCGATCACTCATCATTCTGTTGTAGAGGACTTCAGCAGCCTGCATCTTACGATTTTCTTCGTCTTTGATTCGACGGCTTTTACCACGAATCACGAGCAGGCCGAACAAGAGAACGAAGAGAAGTGCAGCAGCACCTATCTGGAACACAGCGGTTTCAAACACATCTCCCAATTCAAAGGAATCGTCTGCTTCGGAGGGTGTTGAACTGTTGTAAACGTTCAACCGTATGGTTGTTGTAGCCGCTGGATTTTCTGCACCTGGTTCACTGGCTGTTAGTATCAAATCGAAATTTCCTTCGCTAAGAGGCCTTGCTGAGAAAATCTTCACCTGGGAAGAACCGGTTTCTGAGGTGAATACCATCGTGTACGAACCTTCAATGGGTTCTATGGTGTTTTCATGCACCATATCGACTCGAACCGTGAAGCCGTCACTCATCTCTGTGGTGACCACACAATTGATTTCAAAGCTAGAACGAGTGACGATATCACTGCTTATTCTATTGGGTTCACAACTTATCGACGCCTCACCAGCATTCCTTGTTGGGTCGCTCGGCCAGTGGTCGGGTTTGTAAGCACCTGATGTTTGATTGTCACCCCAACCATCGCCATCGGAATCCAGATGCTGAGAGATTTGTTCAGGGAATGCGTCATCTTCGTCAGCGTATCCATCGCCATCGGTATCTGGGCAGCCAATTTTTGCCCCTCTGAAAGCTGTACCGTATTCATCTGGGCATTGGTCTGGGGCTGTGCCAGAGGTTTCGTCACCGAAACCGTCCATGTCGTCATCGTACCATTGGGTGCTGTCATCGGGCCATACATCGTTCGCATCCGAATAACCGTCGCCATCGGAGTCAACACAACCGAAGACGTCGTTGGTGGATGTTCCTGATGCTTCTGGGCAAGCATCTCCTTGTGTTCCGTTCAGTTCGTCACCGAATCCATCACCGTCTGTATCGTCCCATTGGGTGGAATCGCCCATGAACGCATCGGTGCTGTCCGACATACCATCGTTGTCTTCATCTTCGCATCCAAAGACATCACGGAAGGAGGTACCCGGTGTTGTTGGGCAATCGTCCGCTTGGAATCCAGAAGCATTATCTCCAAATCCATCGCTGTCCTGATCCGCATGTTGTGTAGCCTCATCAGGGAATGCATCAGCACCATCGGCACTTGACCAAGTACCATCACCATCTGAGTACCCGTCACCATCCGAGTCATTGCATCCAAGTCGGTCGATTGATGATGTCCCGTTAACGAACATACAGGCGTCTTCTAGATCGTCGTATCCATCGCCATCGATGTCGCTTGAACGGGTTGCATCATCTGGGAATGCATCGTTTTCATCGGAGATTCCATCGCCATCTGAGTCAATACATCCATAACGATCGACAGTGGAGGTTCCCGGCTCACCAGGACAAGCATCTGGTTGAGGTCCTGTGGCGTTATCTCCGTATCCGTCTCCATCCTGATCAAGCCACTGATGTTTCAACATCGGTAATTCGTCGATGGTATCGTCCCAACCGTCCCCATCGGAGTCGATGCAACCGTATCGGTTCCCCTTGGTTGAATTCCCAACGTCTCCATAGCAAGCATCAGGAGTCGTACCTCCAGGATTGTCACCGTACCCATCCCCATCCACATCGGACCACTGCGTGAAGTCGTTCGGATGCGAATCTTCGGTATCTGCCCAACCGTCTTTGTCGGTGTCGGGACAGCCTAGGGTGCCGTTCTGCCAAGAATCGCCGTGTTCTGTCGGGCAGGCATCGGGGAAGTTTCCGCTTGCATTATCGCCGTATCCATCACCGTCTTGGTCTTGCCATTGCGTCTTATCGTAACGGAAAGCATCCCCGCCTTGAGAAACGTTCCATAATCCGTCCGCATCCGAAATTCCATCACCGTCCGAATCTGGGCATCCCTTTCGGTCGTCTGTTGAATCGCCGTGTTGATCGGGGCAGTCGTCTGGATTGGTTCCGGCTGGGTCATCGCCGTAACCGTCACCATCAGTGTCCGCTGATTGGGTCGCATCGCTTGGGAATGCGTCGGCGCCTTGTGCCACAGTCCAACTTGCATCAGCATCAGAAACACCGTCTCCATCGGAATCGGGACATCCCGTTCGGTCGAGGGTCGACGAACCAAACACCCCTGGACACGAATCGCCGTTGGTTCCAGCCGGATTGTCACCGTATCCATCACCGTCCGTGTCCGCTTGTTGAGATGCATCGAGTGGAAGGATGTCAGCACCATCAGCGATGGTCCAGACAGGTCCGGATGTACCGGTCAAATCTTCATCGGAGGCACCGTCTGCATCGCTGTCTGGACAACCGTATCGGTCGAGTGTGGAGGTGCCCGAAACCGTTGGGCACGCATCAGGGTTGTTCCCAGTGCTCTCGTCACCGTATCCATCTCCATCTGCGTCGCTCCACTGAGTGGCATCGGTTGGGAATGCATCATCACCATCGGCATAGCCATCGCTGTCCAAATCGCTGCAGCCGAGGTTGCCCAACTCTGTCGACGTGCCAAATGTGGTTGGACAGTCATCAGCATCAACGCCCGAAGCGTTGTCACCGTATCCATCGCCGTCCTGATCGACCCATTGACTTGGTTCGCTTGGAAATGCATCGGCGCCGTCCGCGATTGTCCACAAGGCGTCAGCATCCGAGTATCCGTCACCATCGGAATCAACGCAGCCGTATCGATCGACATTGGAGGTACCGATTACAGCAACACAGGCGTCACCTTCGGTTGCCGGGAGTGGATTGTCTCCATAGCCGTCCCCGTCACCATCGGACCATTGTGTTGCATCTCCAAGGAATGCATCTGCACCATCAACAACGGTCCATACCGAACCGTTGATGCCGGTCGGGTCCGGGTCTGATGCACCGTCACCGTCTTCGTCAGGACAACCGTTTCTGTCAATGTTCGAGTAGGCCTTCACAGAATTGCATCCATCTGCTCCATCGCTAACAAGCCAACTACCGTCGTTGTTGGAATATCCATCACCATCGTCATCGAGGCAACCAAATCGATCGTTGGATGAATTTCCGAGTGTTACGACACAGCTGTCCGGCTGGAATCCAGCGGCATTGTCTCCATAGCCGTCAAAGTCCTGGTCTGCCCATTGTGTGGCTACGGCAGGGAATGCGTCTGCACCGTCTCCTGTTCCCCATGATGTGTCTGGGTTTGAATATCCGTCTCCGTCGCTGTCGGGACAACCTTTGCGGTCGACAGATGAGGTTCCGTACACACTTTCGCAATCGTCCTCATCGTCTTCAACGCCGTCAAGGTCGCTGTCCTCGGTAAGATTGACAAGCGTCGTTTCTTGGTTCAAAGCCAATGCAAAAAATTGCGGCCCGCGGGGTACATTTGTGCCGTTAACGTGCACCTCCCAAGTACCTTGGGCAGGACTTGCGAATTTGAGCCCACGCAGGTTGTCGACGTTGTTGGACAGTTCGGTCCAGGTTCCGGAAGGGTCCTTGATTGCAAGGTCGAGATCGTTCACAAGATTTGTCGCAGCAACGGTTGTGCTTTCAGGATCAATCCAAGACAAGACGATGTTGAGATCGGGGGCCGAGACTGGTACATTGAAACTCCATCCCCTGTTTCCTGACGTTGTTACGCTTTCGTTCTCGATGAAAGTCGCATTCAATGCGTTGCGTAAATCAACTCTCCCCCACCCTTCATGATTGTTGGGTGCGGTTTCACCTGCACCGTTTGTTGAAGAACTGTATTGGCCCATCATATCCGTTGCGCTCGCTGCGAAAATTGCTTTGACCAAGGCAGAACTTGGATCCTGATGACCTCGGTTGTCGATTAGATGCTCAAGGAGTAGAGCAGTAGCTCCGGCTGTGAGAGGAGTTGACATACTTGTACCGCCCATGTAACAGTAGTTCGAATTGGTGTGCGATCCCCAACCGCATGCTCCCGCAGAGCGTGATTTTGTTGATAGAATGAACGAGCCCGGCGCAACAATGTCTGGTTTTATGCGTCCATCGTCAACAGGACCTCGACTTGAGAATGCGGACATTCCGCTTATGTTATCTGCCGCTTTGTCGTCTTTAATTGGATTTGCAGAGAAAGGGTTGGGGGAGAACATCGACCCCCATACGCTGGTCTTCGTTGGGCGATTGTTCTCACTCGCTCCAACGGTAAACACATTCTTTGCTGATGCAGGGTTTCCAAGCGAATCAAGGTCCACCTCTCCATTTGAGTTATCATCAGTCCCAGAGTTGCCAGCGGAAAATAAGATTGTCATGTTTGTATAATCCCGAGCGGCGATGTCAGCTTGCATGGAATCCATCGTATATCCACCGAAACAGGTGCCATTGCAATTGTTTCCCCATGAATTCGAGTGAACGCGTGAATCATTTTCAGCTGCAAACCGAAACAGGTCGGTTTTGTTTGTTGGAATGCCCATGAGGGTATTTTGCTTACCAACAGGGTTGTTCGCGCACCAGGAACCAACGGATTGGAAATACAATCTTGCTTCAGGAGCCATCCCTTTGATGGCACCTGTGGAGTCGCTGCCATCCCCAAGCACAGAGCCGGCAACGTGCGTTCCATGCCCATCGATATCTGCCGCTCCGTCGTTCGCAATTGACCCGCACGTGGTTGCTTGTGCCGGTGTCATTGGAAGCGAGACAACATCGACAATGTGGTCTCTGAAATCCGGGTGCATGGTGGAATCGTTCGTGCCGCTGTCAAGTCCGGTATCTGAAACAGCAACGATAATTCCAGAACCATCCACCTGACTCCATGAGGGGTTAATGCTGCTCATCGTTGCTGAACTCCATAAGTCAGGGGCCTTCAAAACAGCATCAGCCACGTCGTTTGTGGTTGAATACCAAAAGTCTTCTTCCAGCCACTCAATTTCGTCTTGATCGACCAACCAAGAGATTGCGGAAGAGGAGCGCTCCACGTAAACTTTCGCAAAGCGTCCCACGTGATATGTTATGTCAATATCACTCATCGTGTAGATCTCTTCAGGAAGTGTTTTACCGCTCAAAAGTAAGTTTACTGGAACAATGTCTTGTTGGTAAAACAGGCTTGATGTGCTTGAAAGATCACCGGTTAAGATACGGACCAATCCCTGACTCATTTTGTCTGTAGGATCGAGTTGAACGATTCCCTCAACGCCGAGATCATCCAATTGTTTTGTCGAATGTTTGTTCAGTTCACAACTGAAACCGTTTGGAGAGATAAACGAGTAGCAGTTGATTCCGTCTTCCTTGAGCTCACCTTCCCACTCGGTCGGTACTGGATACGTATGGGTGAGGATGTAAAAACCGGAAAGGATCCTCTCGCCAGTGCGTTCGGGCCAATCCTCAACAGAGGTCACGGTAGCGTCGCGATACAACAGTCCGAGGGTATCGACGCCTTCTGCTGGGTTGTACCAACCTTGCGCGTGTTGTTTTGTTGGCGCAACACCGATTTGAGAGAGCATTTCAAGATCAGCGTTCGTATTTATCTGAATGGACGGCAATGAACTGCTCGAAGCAAACGGAGTCGCTAACTGCGTCAGCATCAGGCAAACAAGGAAGGCAGAAACTCGTGCGCGATGAGTCGGCATGTCTATGTCTTATCACAGGTTACTCATCAATCATTTGCATTGGCTTGCGTCAAATCGATAACGAGGGTTCAAAACCCGTTTGCCTCAGGGGGATGCATGAGCGGGATTGGAACCAGAAGCAGCGATGCGATGGAACCATCCGATATCAACGACAAGACGCAGGTCATCGGTCGGCAAATCTGGCGTGTTGTTCCATATGCAAAGCGATATCCCGGACGCGTTCTTTCAGGAATTTTTGGAAATGCAATGGCTCGCTTTTTCGATTTGATGCCGTTTGTTGCCATCGGACTTGCAGTCGATTACTTTACCAGTGGATTGTCAGGTCCTCAAATCGTACAAAATTTTGTCACCTCTTTTGGTGGTGACCCCGCTGTAGGTTACGGTGTTCTCATCTTCTTAGGATTTTTTTTCCTAGCAATTTTTCAGGGAATATCGGAATACTCTTGGCAGACACTGGGGTACAAAATTCAACACGACCTTAGAATGGATGCGACCAAGTCGCTGATCGCCATGGAGGCCACGTATTATGACATGAGGCAAACGGGACAAATTATGGCCGTTTTGTCAAGCGATGTTAATCAATTGGAGGACGTGGTTTCTGATTCTTCAACCTCGATCATCCGGATTATCGTGACGTTCATGACGGCCTTCTTGATCCTCGTTTTGATGTCTTGGAAACTTGCCATCGTTTTGTTTGGGCCAATTATTTTTATCGTGCCGATTGTGTATTGGTTTTCCACCAGTGTACAGCGAAAATACAGACAGCAGCGTGAGTCGACAGGGGACATTACTGCAGTTCTTGAGAACCTCATTTCGGGGATTTCGGTGGTACAAGCGTACAATGCAGAGGAATGGGAAGCGAATCGGGTAAATCGTGAATCGGGTGCCTATCGCGATCAGGCCATGGGAGCAAGCCAAGATCGAAATCGCTTCATCCCGATGATCTACGTTGTTG
>CALBFP010000264.1 GCA_937894115.1 uncultured euryarchaeote | reverse complement strand
GACAACCAAAGAGGCAGGCGTGAAAAACGTCGGGAGAGGGATGTTCCGAAGAGAAGATCCTGATGAACTGGATCCAAATCAGCGACAACGTCTGACCACCGATTTGGATGTTCCATGCGTTTGTGCTGATGACATGAGGTTTTCAATGCAACCGTTGATGTGTCAATGATTTTGCTGTTCTTGCCCTTTCAAACGTTTGGCGATGGGTCCTGCTGCATCTTCCAATTCAACCTCTTCTGGCCAATCACGTGCAAGCAAACCGTAATCCATAGTCTCGCGCTCACGAGCGCTCTCGATGGTGTCCTCGACGCCATTGTGTGCATCGCGCAAGGCAAGGGCTTGATTCAGAAGTGACATCGTCCGTCGCAGATTGGAACCCATCGTTTTCTCATTCGTGAAATACCCAAGAATGGTGTAATTATCGTCAAGGGCAACGAGATTGAAACCTCTGAGAAGATCATCCGCAATCAGCCTGTAACGTTCGGTCCCCGCCTCAATCCAACTTCCGTCGTTGAGGCGTATCATCACTTCTGCTTTTTTTGTCGAATCCAGTTCCATCAGAGGATGGGAAGGATTGACCGCAAAAGGAATCTTTTGCCAACGATTCCAAGCGTTCCATGACAGAGCGAGCAGTCCGAGGAAAAGACAAAAGAACAAACCACCAAGTAATGTTGGGCCAAATAAACCAAGTCCTAGTAGCGGAGCAGCAAGGAACATTGTATTGCGGGCAAACAAACGACGAGCTTGCTCTTGAGCCTTCGGGGTTTGAGAAAAGAGAATGTAGTGATCAGAAAGACCCTGTGTAAACGTCGTCATCTCCACACCTCATTGGTCCTAGGTAAGCGGATGTATTCATAGGTTTGCTGATGAACAAACCATCCATAGAACGGGCGAATCTTCCCTGTTTGGCCCAAGAATTCGACCATTGAAATGCTTCTCATTTGTCCATGTCGGACACACAGTTCAAAAGATAAAAGCAAATGTTGCGTTCTGCGGGGTGAGGATTGTGTCGGATTTTGTACCCGGGGATGTACTCGAGTCAAGGCGTGGCGGCGTTGATGTTCTACGACATCTTGCACAAGAATTGGCGGCATTGGAGCGAAATGGTTCCATTCAAATCCAGCGCAACATCCCTGACGTAGGTTTACGTGAAGGGCACTTGCTGGTTTTTGATGGCTCATTGGCAGCGGCATTCCATCACGCTGAAATCCCACGCTACGGAATCCAAGCACTCCTCGAAATTGAATCGGACGCTATGGCTTTGGATGCCGTGATGAGTCTTCATGAACTAACGGAATCGTCCTACATAACTGCGGTCTCTCAACACCCAGATTCAAGTCTTGTTGCGGACGATCAAAAGCAGCGCGATGAGGCTTGGTGGACAACGGTTCGGGCCCCTCGACGGCGACTTGAACGGGAAGAACGGCTTCCTGAAGTAAAACCAACCGTTGCCGTTCCAGAAGCACTGAGACGCCGGAGCGAAGCACGATTGAGAAACCGTGGAGGCTCGATACTGCAACAAGGTCAGGCGTGGCTTGAACACGCTATTGAACCCGATACGATGTTCAATTTTGCAAGCGTTTTACTCGACCTGAACCAAACCGCTCTCGTGATCTCACGCCAGGCACCAACACGCATCTCATCCACACATAACATTGACCTTGAGCACTATTATTGGTTGTCTGAAACCGAACATGAACGAACGCTAGAACCATCGCTGCAATCCATTGGCAAGACAGTCGACACGTTCTTTTCAAACAGCGAAAGATGCCTGCTCTTCCTTGAAGGGATTGAGTATCTTTTGGGCATCCATGGGGAACTACGTGTCATTGAAATGATTCGTAGCGTGGTCGACCAAACCCGTTCGAGTGGAAATCTTCTCATCGTCTCCTCCAATCTACAAGCGTTCACTCCTTTGCAACGCTCCAGACTGGAGCGCGAATTCACGCCACTCAGTACCCAACAAATCAACACATGGCTGCTTGATAAAGAACTGCTACGTGAACACCCGTTCTTTGACGAGATTGATCCCGATGTCGAGGCAGCAATCGCAACCCATCTCGAAGCCAATGTGGAAGATCCTGTTGTTTCGAATGCAGCGAAACCACTCCCTCAAGTCGAACAAGTTCCGCTCCCATTGGAATACCAAACGCGAAAAGTCGACGAAGAACTACGATCGAAAATGCGTACTTGGGCAGCAGATTCGGACAATGATGTAAGCGAGAAGACCAAAGAGGTAGTTCCAATTCTTGTAGAAGAAGAACCGTTACAAATTGCGGCAAAACCAAGGGTCGCGCAACGCATCAAACGAAAACGTAAACCATCCTCTCAACCAAAGAAACAAAACACGACAGATGCTGCTGCAAAACGCAACATCGTGATTCCGAATTTACCTCAAGCACCGAAAATCTCCCAAAAGCCATTCGTTCCAGCTGGTTCCGCAACAGATCACGAGTTCCCTAAGTCAAGACCTTCCTTGTCACAACACAGTTTGAATCAAGCGGCGAACAACGCAACTCAGAAGAAGATTGCAGCATTTCCCCCAATCAAATCAACCGTACAAGTCGCTGTCCTGCATCCTCAATCCGAACAACCGGAAATGGATGTTGAACCATCGCCTCACGCTCGTGAACAAGCATCGTCACGACAAAAAAAACGTAATTCGGAGGATAGGGCATGAGCATCGAGCGGACCAACCGCCTCCGCAATGCGCTGGAGCATGCCAAATCGAGCCTATCAATAGAAGACAAGGAGGTTTCAAACAGCCCCTCCAAACTGGGGCGCCTTCTCAACAAATCGAGTAAGGTATCCAATGAGCGTCGATTCATTTCATCCCAACCCATCCACGAACGCCCCGTTATGGACGCCATCGGGCGAGAAGTGCTCGGCGAGGACACGACCTATGAGCCCACGATTCACCTCAAACGGTCGCACCCCTATGCACGATTGAAAGACATTCGAGAACGGAACCTCACCCAGACCGCATCCGATGAAAGTCTTGGAGACAAAATCGGCTTTTCGTCGTCTGGACAACCGTTGTGGTCGTCAATTTTAGACGAACAAAGAGGGATGCAAATCAACGCCTTGCCTCCTGAATTATCAGGACCCTCAAAACAAGAACGGATTCACCACAGGACCGTTCTTTCCACTCAACTTTCATGGCCCCAACGTTTGCAAAGAAATCACCAAAAAACGTTCAAGCAATGGCAAGTAAACCCAGAAAACCAACAGTCAACGACCGTTTGTGAATCGATCGTCGATAACCTTGGAAAGCGACACAACCCTCACCTCATTGTCGGGGAACATGGAGTCGGAAAAAGTCATCTTTTGCATGCGACAGGTCAAAGCGTGTTGCGTTACTACGATGATGACGTCCGAATCGTACGAGCAACAGAACTTCTGAGCATGGATGAATCACCGAAAGATTGGCATGAAAGCCTCGCCTCAACAGCATTGATCCTTATCGACGATGTGCATCTAATCGCAGAACACAAAGAGCATGCACAAAGCCTTGGCCACCTTGTTGATCATGCACTGAATCTGGGCGTTCATGTTCTCTGCGCATCAACATCCCAACCCCGGGGATGGACCTCTTCACGATTGTGGGAATTGTTGCATCACGCTTCCACCTCGACGTTGCATCCTGTGTCTGAGATAAGTTTGGCAATGTACATCAAACGTCAAGCTTCGCTGCTTGGAATGATGTTTGAGGATGCTCACATCATGGAGCTTCTCAACCACGCAGGGCATACATGGAGGGGTGTGGAAGCAGCCCTTTCCCAGCTTAAAGATGCAAAGGAAAGAGGCAATGACATAGTCAATCCCGAGGATGTTGTTGCCGAACTCACAGGCACATCAGCACAAGTTGAACCTCGAAACGATATCCCACAAACCTCTGAAATTTCACTCGCATCCGACATCGTAAAACGAGCGACGGATGTTGTGTATTCTGACCTCGACGTTGGTGGAATTGAACTTCTCACATCTGCAATTGAGCAACAAGAGGACGACTGGGAACCCTCACAGGTGACCACGGAAGATCTCATGGCTGCCAATGATTTGCTTGAAGTGCATCTCAAAACGACGCTTGAAGATTTGACTCCAGAAGCACCGTCTGTTCTCGATTCCGATGCGAACGACCGCCACCTGACGCATCAACTGGGAACAATCGAGGGTGAAGACGTTGTGCGAACGGCAGACGTACTCGCCAGTATTGATGAGTCAATCGATGAGGCACTTGCGGAAAGGGAACGAACGATCGTTGCCGACGATTTGCGTTTGCGACGTTTGGAGTTGAAAATGGAAGAACTTCTTGAACGAACCGCTCAGGCTGATGCAAACCAGTTGATCGACATTGTTGATGAATTACGCTACATCGAGCACGAACTTGGTTTGGTCAGTGAGGATGAAATGGAAGCCTTTGAAATGGAGGATGAAACCCTTAGAATCGCTCACTTGTCCAAAATCATGCCAACGAACCGTCGTTTGTTTGAGGAAGAGTAGTCAAGAACATGTTGTGTGTTCACAACCGATAGAGGTAGCAGGTGTAGTTCGCAACACCGAGCGGATTCTTTTCCGTCCTTTCCTTTATACGAAAGACCGATTTGGGTTACAACAGTGAGACCATGTCGGAGCAACCAGAGCACTTGCTTAAGTTGACAGAGTCCCATCTTGACATCGGTATGCGAGGTGTTCCGGTGGGCACATGCAGAACTTCTTTTGTCACTCCTGAAGAAGGTGTACACTATTGCGGCTATCCAATCACCGAACTCGCGGGAATGACTCCAGAAGATGTGGTGTATCTCCTGCACAACAAGGAATTACCAACTTCCGATCAGTCGGAAGCCTTCCGAAACGAATTGTCCCGCCGAGCCGAAATTCCGGGTGATTTGGGTCCGATTTTTGCCGCTTTACCGCGAGAAGGTCATCCAATGGACTGGCTTTCTGTCGGCATTCACACCCTAGGCATGTGGGACTGCAAGAACGATTGGAGAGAAGATGCGCTCAATTTGATTGCACGACTCCCTCGGATGATGGGCTTGTTGTTCCGCTATCGTGAGGGAAGAACCGAAGACATCCCAGATGATGACGTCACCTTGTCCATGATTGAACGATTTACCAATACGCTGCAACTCGATGTTGACCAAGAGAAACTCATCCGTGTCCTTTCTGTATACCTTATCCTGCATATGGATCACGGTGGTGGGAATCTTTCGACATTTGTTGGAAAAGCTGTTGCCAGCGGTCATGCGACTTTGTATTCTGCAATTGCAAGTTCGATGAATGCACTGAGCGGACCGCTTCACGGTCGAGCCAATCAGTCTTGCTTGGAGTTTGTGCTTCGAGTTGGAACATCGGACACAGAAAAAGTTGAGGCGTTCGTCCGTGGAGAATTGAATGCTGGACGACCGGTTTTTGGTTTTGGCCACGCTGTTCTTCGAGCAGAGGATCCACGCGCTGCTGCTCAATTTGATCTTGGGGAGGAACTTTGTCCTGACGACGAGAACTTCAAGATCATTCGCACGCTTCGCGAAGTCGCTCCTCGAGTCCTTGCTGAAAACCCAAAAATCTCCAACCCCAATGCGAATGTGGACATCGCTTCAGGGGCACTGCTTCATCACGTTGGTCTCAAAGATCCGAATTACTACACCACCTTCTTTGGCTGGGCAAGAGTTGCTGGTATCGGCGCCCAAATCTTCGATGAGCGCGTTGTTATGCGCGATGGAAAAGGCGTCCCAATCTATCGCCCGAAATATTTTGCACGTGAGCAAGAACTTCGGCATGTAGAGTGATTACGAACGCATGTCGATTTCAACATAACCCTCGTGTTCTCGGACATCATAAGTTTTCAACGGAGTTGGTTTTCTCAGTTTACCGAGCAACCTTCCATACGCTGGAAAATAATGAGCAGGTGACCACTCGTTTACAGAACCGTCCTCCGGATGATACGACGTTTGGTGCAAAGGACATCGTAGACAACCGTCCTTGATCTTCCCTCCCCAGTGAATCGGCCAAGCCATATGCCGACAGAGCGCATCGCTTCCAAACAAGCCCTTCTCGGTTCGCATGACGAGAACCATCTTTGCACCAATCGCTTTTCCTCTGATTTTGTTCATTTTCAATTTCTTGGATTTGCACACCCGTTTCCATCGCGTTAGTGTTTCACCCATGGACGAATTGGAATCACTCGGTTTATCAAGTGGTGTTCAAAATCATCACAAATTTATTTCAAATTTTAAACATCCATTTATACATGGTATCGAGCGTTGTTACGCATGGAAAATCCGTTCAACAAATTAACCACACTTTCCGTCACAAGACCAAAGACGACGATTGCATCAATTCTTTTTGTCACAATCGCACTGTCATCAATGGCTCAATTCATTAAGTTCGACAACAGTGAAGACGCCTTTTATCCTCAAAACGAAACAACTGAACTTCTTTACGAGATTGAAGATCAATACCAAGCCTCACTTGACTTCATACGTGTAATTGATGAGATTGAGCAAGGTGATATGAAAAAGGCTTCGTCGTGGGAGCAGTTTGCCATTATCGAGGCTGAAATGGTAAGCAATGAATTGTTTTTACCTTACCAAGAGCCGCTCTTCGGAGGGAGCGCAACCAACGGACCTGCAGGTTCGGCATTGTTTTGGTTGAACACACAAGACGCTGTAACTACTGAAGAATGGCGCAATCAACTTTCATTGCACATTGAAAATCTACGGGTTGCGAGTGAAGAGAACTTTAGCACCAGCCTCGCAGATTTACAGGAAGCAATTTCCTCTGTACCTGCACCGGTTGCTCCAAGTGCAGAAGAACTGCGGAATTGGAACCCAGGTGAAGTTACGGAATGGCAAGAACGAATCGATTCACAACAAAACATCAGTGCTGAACTGGGCCTGCTTTTGGATCAAATGGATGCGTTGCAACAAAACCGAACAAATCCAAGCGAACAGGAAGTTCTCGCTTCAACACTGGGACCGCTGCGAGGAACACTCGGCACGTACATCGGTTTGCAAGGTATCGATCATCGCAGCAACATCATCGCAGCAATGCCAGCTGAAGATAAGCAAAACCCTTGGGAAAGCGATGGACCTCTTCTGATCAGTCTTGTTGTTTCTACCGATGCTGAAAATTACGATGGTGCTGAAATTATTGGCGAAGTGCAAGAACTCATTGTTGGATGGACGGATGAATTCATTCTTGATTTGAGGAACTCGACAGGAGATGAAGAACTTCGCGCCTTTTCGTTTTCAGCGTTCCAATACGAACAGAGTGCGAACATCGGTAAAGAAATTGGATTGTTGACCTCTCTTGCTTTGGTCTTTTTGACCGTACTGTTGTACATAAAATTCCGATCTGCAAGAGAAACTGCCTATGTCATTGGATTGACCGTACTTGCAATAGCAGCAACATACGGAGCAGCGGGCATCTTTCGGTTGACCTTCAATGCAGCAATGAACAGCATACCCATTCTCCTTCTGGCAATTGGGGTTGATTATGGAATTCACGTGGTTACACGAGTACGTGAAGTCCTGCAGGATATCGAGCGGAACGACCCACAAGGTCGTTTGACACTGAAAGATTTTGACGCAGAACTTCGACTCAAAGCGATACGTTCGGGAGCTGTGCTCACATCGGCAGCGTTGGTCATCGCTATCTTTACCGATATGGTTGGGTTTCTTTCGTTCCGACTTTCATCGCAAATGTTTCTTGTCAATTTTGGCACCGTCATCGCCCTTGGATTGTTCGCTATCTATGTACTGAGCATCTCCCTTCTCCCAGCCTTGATGACCGCCGTTCCTACCAAGGCCCTTCCATTGCACAAAGCTGGAGCAATGAATGAAACCAAAATCACAACATCTCTTGGTTCCATGGCAGAAGACAAACCCGTCATGGTTGTTCTTGTTGCGATTATCCTCTCACTACCAATGGCGTACGGAATGAGTACGCTTGAAGTCGGATTCGATACGTCCGACCAGTTCGACGATTCTCTCGAAGTGGTTCAGGACTTCCTGATGATAGCGGATGAATTTCAGAGCAGTCCGACACCGTTGTATGTTGTTCTTGGGGGAGAAATCCTCACTGCCGAGGGCAAGACAGCCTACAATCGAGCAGTTGAAGTCTTGAGTGAAGCGGATGGAGTCACGGGTTCACCAACCGGTATCTGGGACACGTTGGAATCGGAACGTGGACGCAACCCAACCCTTGATGGATTGATGACGAATTTACCTTCAAATGAGGCATTTCAACAACTTAAGGCATACCTTCTGAACAATGAAACTGGACGCAGTCTCGTTGATTCTCTGCTTTCAGAAGATGGGCAACAGACTCTCATCTCGTTCCAAGCAAATACCCTCGACTGGCAGGCTACTGTCGATTTTGAGGAAACGCTCTCCGAAGCGCTTGCCAACGCTTCAATCAACGTTGAAGGAGAATACTCGATGCAACTCAGTGGCCGTGCGTTAATCCTCGCACAAATCAGCGCCGATGTCGCAATATCGGCCATCACTTCAACGGCCATTGTTGCGTTTACGATTTTGTTCGTTCTCATCCTCATTCAGTTCGTTCGTACACAAAGTGTCAAGCAGGCTGTTCTTCGAGGCGTGGTCATTTGGATTCCATTGATCACTGTGGTTTTGTGGGTGTATGGGATCATGGGCCTTGCAGGGTATCAACTGAATTCACAAACCGTTACCATCGGTGCTCTGGCTCTTGGTTTGGGTGTTGACTATGCTGTTCATTATGTCATTCGGCTTGAGGAAGAGGTTGAACTCCATCCAAACAAGACAATCTCTGAATGGACCTCAAAAACCACCGCAACCACTGGCCGTGCAATGCTTGGTGCAGCCATCAGCACTGCAGGTGGGTTTGCGATTTTGAACTTCTCAGGCCTACTCCCGTTGCGGTTGTTTGGGCAAGTGTTCATTGTCGCCATAAGCCTTGCAATGATTTCGAGTGTGACATTGTTACCGACCTTGTACGGCCCCTTCCTTCGGCACGATGCAAACCACATTCTTTCCGAAGAAAGTGAAAGCGAATAATCACAAAACAGGTCGTTTGGTTTTGCCTGCACCTCGGTGTCCGACCATTCGAACAAGCTCCCAAGGCATTGAGCCGTTGTTTTCTTCAAAGGAAAGAAGAGCATCCACCGTCTGAGACCATTGCCATTTGTTTCTCCAAAACGAAAGAAGTTCTCGTTTCCTAGAAACATCGCATTCCATCCAAGGGATTGCTTCTTTCTTGAGTGCATCGAGGACGTTTCGATGATTTTCTTTTGTCGCCCTTTCCAGTTGTTTGGATTGTTCCGCATCAAGAGGCAGAGTTGCTGGCTGAGTCCATCGTGCACCGCCTCCTGGAAGCCAAGTCATCTCAGGATTACTGTCATCGGTCAGGGCCGACAAACCTGCATTGAGCACTGCACGTTCAATCGAAGGAGAAACCGGCCATACATAAACAGGAAATCCTTTCCGAATCGATGTTAAGCGGCTGAGTTTACGACCATGCAGCCCGACGCTTCTTCCAATTGGAATCACGTTTGCTGGCCCTGTGAGATATTCCACTGCACAAGGCATCATTGGAGATCCATTCGTTCGATGCTTCTGCAACATCCGAGCAAAGGAGGTGGTCAAGTACTCCGGAAAGGCAAGAATACGTTGCGTGGTTCGTCCTGCAAACGGTCGAACAAGCGGCAACAACGTCGACCAATTCCGTTGGACGTTTCCTATCTTGATCGCCTTGCTCATGCTTCTGTGAAAGGCGTAATGTACTGCGGATTGTTTTGGTATTTCGTACTGGTCGAGCAATTCATCTGCTCGCTTCATGACTGCCCCCATGTGCGTATCGTGTTTTTTTCGAGCAAACCATCCGCCGCTTTTTTTGATTTTCAGACTTGGTCGTTTTGATTCAACAATCAACACTTTGCCTTGTTCTTGAACGGATTTTTGAATCGATTTGTTTTCAAGCAGCATCTCTAAAGAACAGAAACCCAATTCCAGCAAATCATCAAGTTCCCACAATTCAACAAAAACTGGACTACCTTTGCGCTTTGAAGGATCGATTGAAACAGAACGGTCGTGATGAATGACCACATGATTGTCCTTTGTCAAGCGAATGTCAAACTCAATGGCGTCAAACATCTCCATACCGTGAACTAAACTGTCAAGTGTGTTTTCCGGAGGTTGAACGTACATCGGATTCAACTGAACCAAGACATAATGGTTCTTGAACTCCATCGCTCGAACAACTTACCCGAAACGCATGGAAGTTGTAAACAAGCGGTAAACCTCTATATGCACAGCCACATGAGACCAAACATGAGTCCATGGACAGTCATGATGAGCATGATTTTGTTCTTGACTCCCATTATTTGTCTGCTTTTCTCATTTCATGACAAAGGTTCGCGTGTCCGATACGGCAAATGGCTGGAAACCATTCACAAACAACGCTACTACCTTCACGCCATGGGGTACATCATCATCATTCGTTGGAAAAACCTCACAGACGGACTCAATGAACCCATCAAGCATCGAGTAGGCCATTGGACCGATACGGTGCATAACCTTGAGGGGAATGCTGTCCTTTGGGTTCAAAGCACGTTTCAAAACGATGCACTCACAGGATTCCTCAATTTCCATTACCTGTTTGTTTACCTCTTCCTCATTTACGTAACCACCGTGTACTATGCCTACACAAGCGATCGTGATATGACCGATAAAGTGACGCTCAATTATCTTTTGATTTACGCCATAGCAGTACCCTATTACCTCTTTTTCAACGTCGAGGTCACATCATCATGGATTCCAGGGATGGATGCTTTGTTGTATCATGATTCGTGGTATTCGACATTTTATGCGAAGCATGATCCACTTGACAATGCAGTACCATCGCTCCATGTCGCCATTCCATTCGGCATACTGATGCTCAATTACCTCCACGTAAAATCAAAAGGACTGACCTTGAAAGAATGGCGCCATTACCGATACCACATGTTCATTCTCATCAACACGGTTGTGTTCATCTTTGCAATTTTGTATCTCGGAATTCATTGGATCATCGACATACCACTCGGTATGATCGTAGGAGGGATAGGAGCGTTGTTCATCCACCACCTCCAACCTCGGTTAAGGAACGACTATGGGGCAATGTTCAAAGGTGTAACACGTCAAAAAGTACGGAAGCACATTCTTGTTGAAGGAACCATTCTCTTGGTTCTGTTTGCTGCCATTATGGGAGCAATCAACTACCAAGATTCCACAAATGAAGAACAACCATCGTTTCAATTGGGGCCGGGAGACACAGTACAAGACATCATTGCTGAAATGAATCCGAAATATTCTGCCACAACTACAATCAAGAATTTCGACGATTCGAACACACTTGAATATGCGATTCTTACTGTCAATTTAGCGGAGAGCGGGTTTTCAGATTTTAGCATCGATTGGAACAAAATGAAAGGATTAGCAGAACATCATTGCACGCAAAAAGTGGACTGTACAGGTTCTCTTCTCCCGAATGAGAGTATCGATCTCAAGCTGAATTCACCCTATGTCTATACCTTCATTTTCTTGCATCATGCTGGAGAAGAAGGGACGCTTGAAGTCCAAGTTGTATCGCATTACGAGGATTCTGACAACTCGATGACAAAAGCCGTTGCTCTTTCACTTTCGTCGCTTTACATCACCGGCTTTGTCATTTACAGATTGTACCGCTTAAACAAAAACGGTCGACCCTATTACGATGCCCGTCCATCACACACATGGGAAGAAGAGTAAGCATGTACTTTTTGAGAACCAACCCTTGCGATGAACATGGCGTCCTCACCATCGTTGGAAGAGGCCGTCTCTGAATTGATGGATTCACCTGGCGGACAACTGTTGAATTCTGCTCGTGCACACCTACGTAAACGAGCAATGGTGTTGCTTGGCCTGTTCCTTACCGGGCTTGTCGTTGGGTTTCCTATCGCAAAGTCAATCGTGGCTTGGTTGGTCGAGAAAGCACCAGATAATGTTGATGTCATTGTCACATCACCCGTAGAATTCCTAATGCTACAAATACAACTTTCGGCAAGTTTCGGATTGCTGCTTGCTTTGTTGTTTTTGATCGGTGAAACCACACTTCGAGGAGTACGTCATCCCGTCGTCATCGAACGATTCAACGAGTTGAATCTCCGAATACCAAGACCGGGCTTTTCCTTCCTTTTCTCAGTGATTTCAAGCCTCGTCCTTGCCCTTTTCGGAATTTTATACGCATGGGAATTGCTGACGCCAATGTTGTTTGAATATCTCAGCACCGATGCACAGCAGGCGGGATTGGAACCCAACTGGAAGCTTGGAGCCTATGTTGGATTCATCCTCAACTTATGCATTGCTAGCGCTATTGGATTCCAAGCCCCTGTCGTCACATTACTGGCGTTACGCGTGGGCATGGTCGATGAAAAACACCTGACCGTTTACCGCAAACACATCTGGTTTGCTGCATTTGTGATGGGAGCGATTTTCTCGCCTCCAGATCCGCTCTCACTTTTCTTGGTATCGCTACCTGTCATTCTGCTGTTTGAAATTTCATTGGTGTTGCATCGAGTCATTCCGAGGCGATCAGTTCGGGCAAATTCTTGACCACGACGGGCATGTTTCCCGGTCGATGGCCACGCTCAAACGAGTGAAAATCCGAACCAACGGTTACACCAAGACCGTATTGCTGTGCAAGATTCCATAGTCGATGACGGTCGTCATCCGTATGACTTCGGTGGAAGGCCTCAACAGCATCAACTCCTGATGCTTTCAAGTGCTGGATAAGGATTTCATAATCAACTCCATAGTATCGAGGATGTGCAAGCGAGGTTATTCCGCCAGCAGCATGGACAAGTGCAGTAACATGAGCAATCGAAGGTTTTGGCCGCTCAACATTGCATGGCCTTCCGTCACCAATCCATTTCTCAAAAGCCTCGTTTACGGATTCGACGTGACCAGCATCGACCATTGCCCTCGCAAGGTGTGGTCTTCCGACGCTTCCTTCAGCCTTGGATAGGACGTCTTCTGGATTGATAGGCATTCCAAAACCGTTGACTTTGTCGATCATCTCGAGCATCCTTGGTACACGATCGTCTCGCAACGGTGAAAGCCATTCGCAGAATTTTTCCAAACCTTCTGGTATTGGATTGTACGGGAAGTACGCAAGAAGGTGCCAGGAGGAGGCTGCTCGGGTCAAACCCTTCGTTTTGAGTACGTCTTCATCCGACGGCAAGCCAACATCGCAAGTTAACTCAACGCCTGGGATGAACCTTATGTTGTGTTTTTTTGCGGCAACCTTAGCCTCGTCCCAACTTGCGATCGTATCGTGGTCGGTTATCGACCACACGCGGACCTGTTGCATTGCCATTGCATCAGCAAGTTCCTCAACAGATAGCGCACCATCGCTGTGCGTAGTGTGGCAGTGCAAGTCGAATGAGGAACTCCACATCATGCCAACACCAACCACTGCATTTTTTCAACCTCTCCCCTTGATTTCAAAACAAATCGTCCAAGTCAGGCATGTCTGGAACACGTTCGTTTGTTTCAAACAAATCGTCCAAATCAAGCATGTCTGGAACATCTGCTGAGCCATCATCACCCAGTTGAGGTAACTCGGGGAGAGGGACGCGTGCAGGTCCATCGGAAACAAACGCTTCAACCGTTTGATGCATTGGTGCATCGAGGTTGATTGCATCCGGTAGTGGGACATGCGATGGGCCGCTGGTGACAAAATCACGATTCTCCTGAACCACTTCTTCTTCTGGTTGCGGATGCACATCGGATTCAAATGTCCTCGATTCGATGGTGGTGTTGCGATCGGATACCGTCGTTGCAGTATTACGACCCAATTCACCGCTTGACAGGAGGGCTTGTGCGGATTCCACTTGCTTCACATCAACGGACGTGCTTTCACCAAGAATGGATGAGATGATGCTTGACGTAGCTTGTGCAGATGAAGCGGATTGACGGACACCAACAACGGTTGCTCTCGATTCGAAATCAGCAAGCTGTTCAGCAACACTACGGTTGTTCGGAAGTTCAGGTACCTGACGCTCGCCTCGTCCCCAAACTGCAAGCAATCCGAGACAAACGGTCAGTGAAAGCCAAATCCATTCCTGAAGTGACCATCCTGTCGACGCCCAGAAGTTTTGCTCTGAACCTGAAAGAAAGCCGTTGAACAAAGGAGCGAGCAAGACACGTTCACCTGCATGACCAGGGTATTTTCCAAGAAATGCGTTTCCGAGCAAACCAATGAGAGACATCGTCGCCACTGTGGTTGCAAACGCTGCAGTACGGGGTGCACGTTGCTCCATTTCAATCACATCAAGACATGGTTAATTGTTCAGCAGCTGTGACCGTATTTGCCATCAACATGGCAACCGTCATCGGACCAACACCGCCAGGGACTGGTGATACGAGGGAGGCAACCGATGCAACATCAGGATGAACATCTCCGGCAAGTCTCCAGCCACGTTCTCTCGTTGAATCCTCTACGCGGTTGATGCCAACATCGACAACGACAGCGCCCTCTTTTACCCAATCGGGTTTGATCATCTCAGGTCGACCGACGGCAGCGACCAGCACATCTGCTTGGAGACATTCTGCTTGAGGGTTGTTCGTGCGCGAGTGAACAACTGTAACCGTTGCATCCGCTCCACGAGCGGCCAGCAACAGAGCCTGTGGCATACCTACGTTGAACGAACGACCCAACACCACAGCTTTTTTGCCGCGCAAGTCAACATTGGCCCATCGCAGCATTTCCATGACGCCTGAAGGCGTACAAGGTACCATTCCATCGCTGCGACCTTGAACCAAGCGACCAAGGTTGACTGGATGAAATCCATCAACATCTTTTCGTGGATCAATCAATTCTGTCAACGATTCCTCATCCATATGATCCGGTAACGGAGATTGAATCAAAATCCCATGCAAATCTTCTTGCGCGTTCATGGAACGAATGTGTTGAGCAACAACGGATTCGTCGGTATCCTCATGCAATTCAATGTGTGTGGAACGAATACCAAGACGTTCGCAGGAGCGGATTTTGTTGTTGACATAAACGTGTGAAGCAGGGTCGTCACCGACAATGATTACAGCAAGATGTGGCTGGACCATACACTCTGCAATCCGTTGTTTAAGACGCTCTTCAAGGTCTTCAGCACATGCTTTTCCATCGAGACGAGCAGCGCTCATGATGCAACCAGACGCTTCAACGGTTTGAGCATTCTTGTTCGATGGGTTGGTGGAGCCAACGGAGGGACTCGAACCCCCGACCGCCTGATTACAAATCAGGCGCACTACCAGCTATGCTACGTTGGCCTTGTCGTTCCATTCTCATCCACTTCATGAAGGAAACGGTTCAACCCCACAAAGTCAAGAGGGAAACCCGCTTAGGTGGGTTATGGACGAATCAGCCGGAGCTACACTTGTTAATGCACTCGCTTCAACTCGTCGTGGAAACGATACAATTTTTGGATGGTATGCGAGATATCTTCAGGCTTTGGAAGACGGTCATGATGCGATTAACGGAACTGCAGGACTGCTTCTCGAGGATGATGGAAGCCTTGCAATCAACGATGTCGTTGACCAAATGTTGCGTAAGGCACCCCCTGTCGAGTTCGCGTCTTACGCTCCATTGAAGGGACTACCGGATTTTCTCGATTTGAGCATATCATTGTCGCTGGGTGACCACCGTAGTGAACTTGAAGAACTCGGATTCCATTTTGTTTCAACAGCAACACCTGGTGGTTCTGGAGCCCTCTTCTTAGCGGCGAACAACCTCTGCGAACGCGGAGATGCAATTCTTTTACGCGAGCGTCACTGGGGACCGTATGCTGGTTTCCTCGTTGGTTGTGGTTTGGAAATGGCGACATGGCCACTGCTTCCTGACGAAGGAAACGAACTTCCGTTCTTTGCTGATGCTGCCTTTGAACAGACCGTTGAGGAACTTGCTGACAAGCAAAACACGGTCATGGTTTGGTTGAACGATCCTGCACACAACCCAACAGGATTAACCATGACGCCAAAAGGTCGCAGAGCTGCTCTTGACATCATGATGGCCAGCGCTTCAAAGCATCCAGATGTTGGTCATACGCTTCTTCTCGATACAGCATACAGCCTTTATGCCAATGAGCCCCACGGTTGGGGTCAAACCATCAAAGACACCATGGATGATGGAACACCGTGGCCAGAGAATTTTCTCATTACATACGCACTCTCACTTTCCAAATCACACACCGCGTACGGATTGCGCACGGGAGCGTTGATTGGAATTCATCCAGACCAATCCGTTATCGAAAGATTGCGTGACATCTTTGGAACAACCGGTCGTCAAACCTGGTCTGCTGCACCACGAGTCCTCCAACATGCAGCATCACAACTCCACAGCGATGAGGAGACTGCTCAGGCGTGGTCGGAAGAGCGCGACCGCTTGCAAGGTCTGCTTACGGCTCGACGCGATGCTTTTGTCAAAGCGTGCAAGCAGTACGATGTTCCTATCAATCCAACACACGATGGATTCTTTGCATGGCTTGAACATGAGAATCCAGAAAGCATCACTGAGGCTTGCGCACAGCACCACGTCTATCTTGTACCTCTTCGCGGTGGCATTCGAATCGGATTGTGTGCGATGCCATTGGATGGAATCGATCGGGTTGCTCAAACACTCGCAAACGTCCTCAACTAGGTGAGAAACGTGGTTCGCAACGTGCGAGAGAATCTGATTCTTTCCGGCATGATTTGCATCGCTTCAGGAGCATTTCTGACCGTTGGAGGAATTCTTTCAATGGGAGCGGTCATTGGAATCTCAGGGGTTCTTCTGTTTCTCATTGGAATGAGCACGTCAAGTCAACGCACAATGAGCGAACAGGACATTGCAGCATGGACACCGAGTGCAGAACAACTACCAGATGCAAACCGTATCATGTACAGGGTTGACGTCACCATCGACGAGCCGAAGAAGACCACCATTCTTTGCGGACCGTGTGGAACAATCACCGAACTTGATGGGGATCGCCCAACATCGTTTGCATGCCCTGCATGCAACATCTTGCTCTACAAAGACGAAGAGGAGTAATCACTTCTGTTCGTATTCAAACGGTTGAGCCGTTGTTTGTGCCGGCATTTGTTGTGCAGGCATTTGTTGCATCGGCACCTGTTGTGCAGGCATTTGCTGCATCGGCATTTGACCTGCCATCATTTGTCCACCCATCATTTGTCCTTGTTGCACGATAACGGGATCTTTTGTCTTCAGTGTCAAAGCAAGGATGAGGCCAATGAGGAGAATCACACCGCCACATATTGCTATCAGGATACCGCCAGCAGCTGCGAAAAATCCACCAACTGCCTCTCCAAAGGCTTCGAGATCTCCAACAATGTAAATCTCAACATCGGAATCGATAATCACCTCATCGCCAGCATCTGTGCTAAGGAACCA
>CALBFP010000263.1 GCA_937894115.1 uncultured euryarchaeote | reverse complement strand
TCGCCCATGCATAGCGCATGGACCATGATGACTTCAAGCAAACTGTTCCCACACAGGATTGATGAGGGGAACGATTTAGCCCAATTATGGCCAGGGTCCTTGTTGTTGGTGCTGGCCTTTCGGGTTTGTCTGTAGCGATGGAGGCCTCAGTACGGGGGCATCACGTTGTTGTTCTTGAGAAACGGATCTCGATTGGAGGTCGCGCATCAAGTGAATTGCGGGACGGATTTCCAATCGGGTACGGTCCGCATTTTTTATTGAAGAAGGGGCCTTTGCACCGCTTTGTCAATAAGGTGAGTAAAGTCAAACCATCGATCTTACCACTGCGACCGCATCGTCTTGAGATTCTTGGCAGTGGAATGATGCAACCACGAAGACCGATGAAGGATGCTGTTCAATATCGCAGGGCCGCGAAAGCGCACGATTTCACGCACCCATCCGTTCAAGTGAGCAATCGGTTCGCTTCTTGGGGTCTGAATGATGCAGCTCGCAGTCGTGCTTTACTTGACAACAACCTCATGGTCTTGAAAGAGGGTTGGTCCGGACTCATTGGCCGGCTAGCGGTCACACTCGACGAAGTTGGTATTCCCATCGAAACCGATGCGAAGGTTGTCGAGATTGAGAAGCACAAGGCACACCTTGCCGATGGTCGCCAAGTCGAGGCGGACGTCATCGTTCTTGCTTGCGGCTATGGGCAAGCAAAGAAACTCGTGCCTGAACTGCCAAACGTCTCTTTTGTTACTGCATCAACAGTTGATGCAGCATTGGACGCTACGTCTCTTGGTGAAAGACACGGCATTCTCGATATGGAAGAATCGATGGCGATCTTCGATTTGAAGCAAATACATCCTGGAATTGCTCCTGCTGGAGCACTTTTATCTGCCATCCATTTCGGAGAAGGCAAAGGAGAAGATCGCCTTTTCCAACTTCAGAAATTCATGGATGTTCGAGCACCAGGATGGAAGTCGCACGTTCTTCATGAACGTCAGCAAAAGAACGTCAAAATTGCTCCCTCGAGCGATCGTATACCCTTCGGATTCGCTCGAAAGAACGGTGTTCTTCTCACCGGTGCTTGGGTCGAAAGTGATCATATTCTCTCCGATGGAGCAGTTGCAGCATCGCGTCTTGCTGCAGAACACATCAGCAAAATGCCACTTCAACAATGAAGAACCTCATCGAGGTACGAACACCATGCGCATCGTCACATGGAACGTCAACGGACTTCGTGCAGCCATCCGCAAAGGCATCGACAATTGGTTCGCCGATGTTGATGCAGAAATTTGGATGCTTCAAGAAACGCGAGTACTCGAGGAACAACTCCCAAAGGGATGGGAGTGGCCTGCTACCCACCAAGTGATTCTTCACCCAGCCGAAAAGAAAGGGTACTCGGGCGTTGCAACACTCTCAAGCGTGGATATGGTGGAAAAGGCAAGAGGAATGGAGAGCAAACTCGATCCTATGGATTCAGAAGGTCGAGTGTTGGTGACAAAGCACGGCAATTTGACATGCATCAACACCTATCTACCAAGCGGTTCAAACAAAGAAGAGCGTCAGTTGTTCAAAGAGCAGTGGATGGATGAATGGAGAACGTGGCTTCGTCCATATTTGGAAAGTGAGCATCCGGTTCTTGTTGTTGGCGACCTCAACATCGCACACACAGAGGACGACATCTGGAATCCAAAAGGAAACGCCAAATCGAGCGGTTTTCTTCCTCAAGAGCGTCAATGGTTCACCGAATTGCTCGCAGACGGGTGGCGCGACCTGTTTCGCGAACACGTCGGTGAGGGCGTGAAGTTGTATTCTTGGTGGTCCAATCGCGGTCAGGCACGAGCGAAAGACCGTGGATGGCGTATCGATTACATGCTTGCTAATGAAGCACTCATGCCGTTTGTGCAATCGATTCGAATCGACCGGCAGGGTGGTATAGACATCTCAGATCACGCACCGGTTCTTCTCGATTTGAACAGCGATGTTACATCTTGAATCCTTCAACGACATACATGCATCCAGATGCAACAATCCCTATTGTTATCATCGTACTGATGTGAGACTTTTTCCATTTGTAGAGCCAGCGTTTTCCGAGATG
>CALBFP010000262.1 GCA_937894115.1 uncultured euryarchaeote | reverse complement strand
ATGGGGTCTCGATTGGTCGTGTAGTTTCTCGCCGCGGATGCGCTTGCGTTGGTTGCAAATGCAGCTGTTGTCGAAAAGACCATTATGAGTACAAGAAATACGCTTCGAAGTTTAGCCCCGATTTGGTTTGTCTTTGTTTTCATCAATATCACTCATCTGAGCCAGCCATACTTCCACTATAACCCCTTTGATGCAATGCTTCGCTTTATGCAACACGAATGTGAGCATTTATCCAAAGGATTTCTATCTTATCCGAGCCAACGCGGAGAAGGCCCCCATCCGGTTGAATCTCCGCCGTGAATTTTGACAAGTTTTCCTGCAGCGAACAGTGACTCGAGCCAGACGGTAAGTTCCACCCCCGTCCTGCCTCCTAATTTGGTGCTTGCAACCTCTTCAATTGTTTCCGTAGCCAATGCGGTTCGCCCACCCTCGCGCACAATCATCCGCATCAACTCTCGCAACCATGCTTCAGCCATTGGATCAACGCTCATTTGGCCTTGAATCGGCAGGGGTTCGTCGAGGTCTGAAAAAGCATCCATGAGTTCGAACACGTCGTTTTGACTCGCTGGTTCAAAGCCGATTTTTTGTATTTCATGCTCAATGTTGAGAGCACCGATTGGTCGTCGAACAACTGGGATTCGATCTGGGTCCGGTTCCGGCCCCATGTTAACTGGAGGTGACGAAGCGTCATCGTCATCCATCTCTCTCTCCAATGAATCCTCGTGGCTACCAGCTATCGAATTTGATGCCAATGGAAGCATTGTACCAACCTCCGAAAGTCCCAGCTCATCGACAATACCTTGAACCCATTCTTTCTTTCCTTCAATGGTCACGTCGACATCGGTTTCATCAGAGCGAAAAACGTACCTTACATCGCTCGATACCATGCCTAGAACTCCATTCGCTTCCATTTCAAGATGTCGATTCAGATGCTGATGCAAGTTGTCGTAGAACGGTGTGGAGAATTCCACCGTTTCTGTAATATTCAACCTCCACAGGTGTGTCCAGCCGAACCGATACTGTGAATTCCTTACTTGAACCGTTTGAATGCAATGCTGTGACGGTCATATTTTGCAGCGGTTGGACTTCATCCGTCACCGGTATCGAGAACGATTCCGTTCCGTCAAGTCCCAGAGATTCGTGAGACTCACCCTCCATGAAGGTCAGAGGAAGAACGCCCATTCCAACAAGATTGGAACGATGGATCCGCTCAAATGAAGTGGCGATAACTGCCTTGACTCCGAGGAGGTAGGTGCCTTTTGCAGCCCAGTCACGCGAGGACCCGGTTCCATATTGAGATCCTGCAAGTACTACCATAGGTCCTTCGTTGCTCATGGCTGCATCGTAAACCGAGGTAACTTCACCCGTTGCGTGATTAAGTGCAAAGCCCCCTTCGGTTCCCGGAGCCAGTTGATTGCGTATGCGCACGTTCGCAAAGGTTCCACGCATCATGATTTCATGGTTTCCGCGACGACTGCCAAACGAATTGAAGTCGCTTCTTTTCACGCCCCGTTCAATCAACCAACGCCCCGCTGGACCGGTTGCAGGAAACGATCCAGCTGGAGAGATGTGATCTGTTGTAATTGAATCACCCAACTTCAGCAACACCTTTGCGTCGTGAATTGGTTGTATCGGATCGACCTCAGAGGACAGATTCTGGAAGAACGTCGGAAGACGAATGTACGTTGAATCTTCGTCCCACGGATACAGAGGACTTGGTTCCGATGGGATTGAATCCCATCGAGGCTCATTCATTGCATCTGCATACCGTTGTTTGAACATTTTCGGTGTTATGGCCGATCGTGCTTCAGAAATCTCTCCCGATGTTGGCCAGATGTCTGTGAGCATCACTGGTGTACCATCCGTTGCAGTTCCAATCGGTTCTTTTGTCAGGTCAATTTCAAGCGTTCCTGCCAAAGCATACGCCACAACCAGTGGCGGGGAGGCGAGATAGGATGCTTTGACCTTGCCATGGACACGCCCCTCAAAATTTCTGTTTCCTGAAAGGACGCTGCCCACAATCAGATTTCCTTCATCGATTGCAGCGTCTATTTCTTCAGGCAGTGGTCCTGAATTTCCGATGCATGTCGTGCATCCATAGCCAACCACATGGAAACCAAGCGCATTCAAATCATCTTGCAAGCCAGTCGCCTCGTAGTATTCAGTAACTACTCGACTTCCTGGAGCGAGTGATGTTCGTACCCAGGGCTTGACGTCGAGTCCGTATTGTCGCGCTTTTCGAGCGACGATTCCAGCGGCCAGCATTACATCGGGATTGGACGTGTTGGTGCAAGATGTAATCGCTGCAATGACCACATCACCATGATTCAAATCAAAAATTTCTCCATCGCGTTCAACAATGGCTCCGTTGTTCAATTCAGATTCATTCAAACCGTGGCCCTCGAAACCAAGTTCGTTGGTCAGCGAATCGATAAAATGAGATTTCATGTCTTTGAGGTCGACACGATCTTGTGGACGTTTGGGGCCTGCTAGAGCGGGTAGTATCGTTTTCAAATCCAATTCAAGGACGTCCGTGTAGGATTTGTCTGGATTGCTTGAACTGTACCACAAGCCTTGGGCTTTTGAGAACGCTTCAACACCAGCGAGTGCTTCTGAATCTCTGCCCGTGAGGTGCAAATACTCAATCGTCCGCTCATCGACAGGGAAGAATCCGCACGTTGCACCGTACTCCGGTGCCATGTTCGCAATTGTTGCACGGTCAGCAAGAGACAATGCAGCCATACCCTCTCCGAAAAACTCGACGAATTTCCCAACCACTCCGTGCTCACGAAGCATTTCGACAATACGCAAGGTCATGTCGGTGGCAGTGACTCCTTCATTCAACGTACCCACCAACCGGACACCAACAACATCTGGTGAAAGCATGTAAATCGGCTGCCCAAGCATGACTGCTTCGGCTTCAATTCCACCAACACCCCATCCGAGAACTCCGAGCCCATTGACCATCGTCGTGTGAGAATCGGTACCAACCAAAGTGTCAGCGAGCCAGACGTTGTTTTCTTGGCGGGCAACGCTAGCAAGAAATTCAAGATTCACCTGATGAACGATACCTCGCGAAGGTGGTACTGCTTGAAAATTATCCAGCGATTGTTGGCCCCATTTCAGGAACGTGTAGCGTTCCATGTTTCGGTGATATTCGATATCAAGGTTGAATTTTAACGCATCTGGGTCTGCACCAGAAACATCAACTTGCACCGAGTGATCGATGACCAAATCCACCGGAACTTGTGGATTCACCTTCTCGGGATTGCCTCCCATCTGTACCATAGCGTCTCGCAGCGCAGCCAAATCAACGACTGCTGGAACTCCTGTAAAATCTTGGAGAATAACCCGCGAGGGGCGGAAAGGGATTTCATTGCGCTCTCCATTCGCTTCCCAGCCAGCGATGGCTTTGACGTCTTCCTCTCGAATAAGAAAGCCGTCACAATTGCGCAGTGCACCCTCCAAAAGAACTCTGACCGAGTACGGAAGATGCGCAGTGGAAATGCCTGCATCATCGAGTGCTGAGAGTGCATAATAGGCGCCCCCAACCTCGAGTTCTCGCATCGCCAAAAATGGGTCAATTTCGCCCATGTTGCAGGGGAAACAACCCCCCCTAATCAACCGAACTGTTTGTGCACCTGTGAGTTTCTCACCAGAACTTGTACCACGGTTT
>CALBFP010000261.1 GCA_937894115.1 uncultured euryarchaeote | reverse complement strand
CTTTTGGAAAATCCCTGGCCCCTCGGAATCGGCCTTGCGTTGATTGGGGGTGTGTGTATGTACTTTGCATTGACTCGAGATGACCGCACTCTTTTGCAAAGAGGTGGAATTACCTTTGCCGTGGGCGGATTGATCTTGGTGATTGGCTCCTTGTTTGAAACCAATGCAGAAAGAGCGGGGAATGCTACACGACAATTTGTCACCGCTGCAGCTGAAGGGCGCATTAATGACATGATTGATATGCTCGATCCAAACGCAACTCTTCATATTGGCCGACCGGAAAATACTGGTCGTCCATTTGACGAGCTCACTGATGAACTTCGGATGCTTGAAGGTCCACATCGAATCATTACCAATCGTATTTCTAGCTTGAGCTTTGGAAGTAACACGTCTGATAGCGCGGCAACCAGATTTTCCTGTGTTACTGAGACTGAAAGTAGTTATGGCCCCGTACCGTCCCGATGGATGATTGAATGGAGGCGTGACGATTTGGGAAGGTGGGTAGTCAGGCGAATTACCGCTCTTAAGATTGCCGGCCGAGTTCCAACGGGCTCTGTTCTTCGTTAGATACGTTTCGAACATTAATCTCCTACTCATCAGTAACCATGACTGATGTTGGCACTTCGTACTCAATTGGCACATCGATAGCCACCGCAAGTGGACCATCAACTTCCTGCAAGCTGACACGAATACTTGTTCCAAATATCTTTTCAATATCTCCCTCAAACAGGAATCGACGAGTAACCTGTTCGCCCGGCTGTAAATTAGATATACGAGGTGCACTTTCGCGACCGAACATTGAAACAATTGCTTTGGGATCAATGTTGAGGGCTTCCTGACCCGTATTTTTGATCCTGGTTGTAACAACAATTGCATCATCTCTATTTTGTGATCTAGCCCAACCTGCAGTCACATTTAGTTTTGACGAATTAATTTCAAACGGCACTTCAACTTGTGCATCTACTCGGTCAAGTCCATCTGAAATAAGACGCACCCCTATCGAACCAGTTCCTAATGTTGGGATACGTGTCCAACGAATTTCTGTGCTGATCTTGGTTTCAGATTTTGGCTCAAGTCTGACTTGAGTGCGTTTTGGTTCGAATGACCAATTTTCGGGAGCCATGAAATCGAGAACCCCTTCAATGACTTGGTCGTAAGGATTCTTAATCTTAAAATGAACAGACTGTGGCCCTCGCATACTTTCAAACATATTTGGTTCGAAGGACATACTTGATGCCATACTTACAATTCGTGAATCCGCCTCGCTAATGACAATGGGAGTAGTCGTTAGCGCTAGCCTATGTACTCCACTTGCATTTGAAACAGTCCAGGAACGACCGTCTATTGAATTTACGTTTACAGTCTTTTCCCCTAAAGGAACATCAATTTCTTCGTATCCATCTTCATGTTCGGTATATGCGATGATATGGAGGTCATCCTCATTCGCTGCCACCAAACACCTAGCGGTGTGCGTGGTGTAAAGCTCCCCGTCAAAACGTCGGCCTGAAAGCGCATTCCCCAAGTGCGTCCACGCTAACCACGTTTCATCAAAGCCTCTACCAAGTCTATTCATCGGCGTAATGATTCGTTTTGCGCCCAAACGCCAACCTAATAACATATTCATTGCTGCCGTATTCATTCGCTCTCGGCGGGCTGCATGGAGAGGGGGCGATTCTATCCGTAGAGTAGATGTATCCACATAAGGATTTCGAGAAAGTGCCTGCTCAAAGTTCCTGTCAGTAAAATCACTCGAATCTGCGACTAAATATCCAGATGAATACTCTTCGCCCGAAGCGTATTGCTTCGGAGTGGTTACAACTGGCTCGGCAACCAGATCATCTACAAGCTTAGTAAATTCTGCGGGAATATCGGTAACGAACTCATTTCCAACTCG
>CALBFP010000260.1 GCA_937894115.1 uncultured euryarchaeote | reverse complement strand
TCAAGCACCACAACTGAGACAATCATCTTGATTGTCAATGCTGCAGGTGATTTCTTCCATACTGGTAAGTTCGGCGCGTTCTGCAAGACCGTTCACTGTTGGATCGTTCTTTGCTTTGCTTTCAACAGTGAATTGAATGGCATCAGCGGCAGCCTTGGTTCGCAGGTAGTACATTCCTGTCTTGAGACCCGATCGCCATCCGTAGAAGTGCATCGAACTGACCTTAGCAGCATTCGCATCGATCATATGGATGTTCATCGATTGACTTTGATCGATGTAGGCTCCACGGTCCGCAGCCATGTCAAGGACGTGCTTTTGCTTGATTTCCCAGGTGGTCTTGTACAGCGATTTGATGTTGTCAGGAATACCTTCTATACCCAAAATCGAGCCTTTGTGACGAAGAATTTCATCTTTGAGCTCCATGCTCCAAAGGCCTGCGGAAATCAAATCATTCACGAGGTGTTTGTTGAGAACAATGAATTCACCAGAGAGGGTACGACGAACGTAGAGGTTGGATGTGAATGCTTCGAAACATTCGTTGTTCCCGAGAATTTGTGACGTCGATGCCGTAGGCATCGGTGCAACAAGGAGCGAGTTTCGCATTCCTTTCTCAACGATTTCTGCTTTGAGGGAGTCCCAGTCCCAGCGTCCAGAGTGCTCGTTCATTCCCCAGAGATCGAATTGAAGAAGACCTTGAGATGCTGGAGAGCCTTGGAATGTTGAATACGCACCGTGTTCGATTGCTTCATCCTTCGAGGCAGTGCATGCAGCGAAGTAAATGGTTTCGAAGATTTCTTTGTTGAGGGCTCGGGCTTCTGGGCTGTCAAAAGCCAAACCAAGCATGGCAAAGGTATCAGCAAGACCTTGAACGCCAAGCCCGATCGGGCGGTGGCGCATGTTTGAGTTTCGTGCTTCTTCTACAGGGTAGTAGTTGACATCGATGACACGGTTGAGATTTCCTGTTGTGTGATAGGTCACATCAAACAGAAGGTCGTGATTGAACGAACCGTTTTCGACAAACTTTGGAAGTGCTATGGATGCAAGGTTGCACACTGCTATTTCATCAGCAGAAGTGTATTCCATAATCTCTGTACACAGGTTCGATGATCGAATGGTTCCCAAATTTTTCTGATTGGATTTGAGATTGGCTGAGTCTTTGTAGAGCATGTACGGTGTTCCAGTTTCGATTTGAGCTTCGATAACCTTGTCCCAAACTTCACGAGCGGGAACCGTTTTTCGGGCCAAGCCTTGTGCTTCGTAGGATTCGTAGAGCTCTTTGAATTCTTCACCATAGGCGTCTTGCAAACCGGGACACTCGTTCGGGCAGAAGAAGGACCAATCGGCATTTTGTTGGACACGTTGCATGAACAAATCGGGCGTCCACAGGGCGTAGAACAGGTCGCGTGCACGCATTTCTTCCTTACCGTGGTTTTTACGCAGGTCGAGGAATTCAATCAAGTCAGGATGCCACGGTTCGAGGTATATTGCGATTGAACCTTTGCGCTTGCCACCGCCTTGGTCGACATATCGAGCCGTATCGTTGAACACACGAAGCATCGGGACGATTCCATTTGAATTTCCATTTGTTCCTTTGATGTACGATCCCTTAGCACGAATGTGATGGATGGAGAGACCAATCCCACCTGCAGACTTGGAAATCAAGGCGCATTGTTTGAGGGTGTCGTAGATGCCGTGAAGAGAGTCCTCTTGCATCGTCAACAAGAAACACGACGACATCTGTGGCATTGGTGTTCCTGAGTTGAACAACGTAGGAGTTGCATGTGTAAAGTAACCTTGAGACATCAGGTCGTAGGTTCGGAGTGCTTTTTCTATGTCATTCTGATGAATCCCAATTGCAACTCGCATCAACATGTGTTGTGGTCGTTCTGCAACCTCGCCATCGAGACGAAGAAGGTAGGAACGTTCCAGGGTCTTGAAGCCAAAATAGTCGTAATTGTAATCACGATTGTAGTCGATATGATTGTTCAACACTTCGGCGTTTGCCATAATGATATCGTACACGCCCTCTGAAATAAGGGGCGCATGGAGTTTTGATTCAGGGTCGATGTACTCGCGCAAGTCGGTAATAACATCGGTGAAGACTTCTTTGGTCGAGCGATGAAGGTCATCAACACAAATTCGAGCCGCGAGCTTACTGTAATCAGGGTGATGAGAAACCAATGAGGCAGCGGTTTCTGCAGCAAGTTGATCCAGTTCACGAGTCGTTACACCGTCGTAAAGCCCTTCGATGGTCAGTTTGGTTAGATTAGCCGGGTCAACCCAGTTTGGATCAAGCCCTTCGGACAAACGTTGTAACTTGTCCAAAATTGCATCAAACCGTACATCTTCTCTCTCTCCTTTTCTGTTTACAACTTGCATGGTCATTGAGCCTCATCTCCTGCGTATTTTGGTGCGTGCGTATCTCCCTTTGTTCGCGGTCGGTTCAAAAGTCTTCGTCCATTGAGAACCGCTGTTGAACGCTTCCGAGGGATGCTCCATCCATGACACCAGACTTTTGATACTCGCCAACTCTCTTTTCGAAGAAGTTGGTCTTACCCTGCATGGAAATCATCTCCATCCACGGGAATGGGTTGCTGACGTCGTACAACTTCGATGCCCCAAAGGAAACAAGAAGTCTGTCGGCGACGAATTGAATGTACTGCTTCATGAGATCGCTGTTCATACCAATGAGATTTACAGGTAGAGCGCTGGTCACGAATTCAATTTCGATTTCGACCGCTTCGGCGATGATGCGGTGAATGATGTTCTCTGGAGTAGGTTTCTCGAGTTTTCTGTGAAGCATGCATGCAAAGTCGCAGTGAAGACCTTCATCTCGACTGATGAGTTCGTTGGAGAAGGTGAGCCCTGGCATGATTCCTCGCTTCTTTAACCAGAAAATGGCACAGAATGAACCGGAAAAGAAAATTCCTTCAACAGCTGCAAAGGCAACCAATCGCTCTGAGAAGGAGCCCCGCTTCGATGAGAGCCACCTTAGTGCCCAAGTGCCTTTCTTCTTGACCGATGGTACTGTTTCAAGAGCTTTGAACAGGTGGTTTTTCTCGTTGGTGTCCTTGATGTACGTGTCAATCAAGAGCGAGTAAGTTTCAGCGTGTATGTTTTCCATCATGATTTGGAAACCATAGAAACACCTTGCTTCTGCCCATTGTACTTCGTTGGCAAAGTTTACGACGAGATTCTCGTTAACAATCCCGTCGCTAGCGGCAAAGAATGCAAGAACGTGCTTCAAGAAATGTTTCTCTTCGGCTTTTAGGTTATCCCAATCTTTCATGTCTTCTGCCAAGTCTATCTCTTCTGCTGTCCAAAATGACGCTGCATGTTGTTTGTACATTTCCCAAACGTCAGCATGTTCGATTGGAAACAGAACAAATCGGTCATCTGATTCTTGCAGCATGGGTTCAATGTGTTCTTTTGAGAGATCAATTTCTGCTTCGTCATCACTTCGATTGTGTTCAATTACCATGTCATCACCTTCTTCCATTTCGCTGGAGTTTACCCTCCATCCGAGATGGCACATAAATATGCCCATGCTTTCGGGTGATTAAATTGTGTTTTCTGAAGGGTTGCAATCAAGGGACTGCGATGAAAATTTAGTTTTTCAAACCGATTTGTATATTAACCTCTTTTCAAAATTAAAAATGTGAATTTTTGGAGCCGAAAAATACCTTTGCTTTCCGCTGTAGAATCAAAGACTCCTTGAACCACCGACTCAAGGCATGAGCATGGGAAATGAGATTCGAGTACAATTCGCTAAGTTAACCGAACATGCACAACTTCCTACCCAAGGAAGCGCACAAGCAGCGGGATGGGATTTGTACGCGCTCGAACAGACAACGGTCCCCAAGGGGTCGTCCGTGATGATCTCAACCGGTCTTGCATGTGCTATTCCTAGCGGATGGGAAGGACAAATCCGCTGCCGATCGTCTCTGGGAAAAAAAGGAATGATTCTACCTAACGGAATTGGTACCATCGATTCGGATTATCGGGGAGAACTGAAGGTCTTAGCAACGTGGATTGGCGAAGGTGAGTCGTTCACAATAAACAAAGGCGAACGCGTGGCACAAATGGTGTTCTCAGAGATTCCGAGCGTTCACATTGACGAAGTAGCAATCGATGATTTGGACTCGACTGAGCGCGGGGTTGGTGGCTTCGGTTCTTCCGGACAGTACTGAGGTTGAAACATGAATTCTGTTGACGTCCGAATTCTCGGCAT
>CALBFP010000259.1 GCA_937894115.1 uncultured euryarchaeote | reverse complement strand
GTGACCCCGACAGGATTCAAACCTGTAACCCTCAGAGCCGAAATCTGATGCGCTATTCAGTTGCGCCACGGGGCCCTCTAATTATTATTTTTATAAGTCAAACTTAATCCCTTGAGCCAATGGTAGGCTGTCGGTATAGTTAATGGTATTGGTTTGTCTTCTCATGTATACTTTCCAAGCATCCGATCCTGACTCACGTCCACCACCTGTTTCTTTTTCTCCACCAAATGCACCGCCAATCTCAGCACCTGAGGTACCGATATTTACGTTGGCAATTCCACAATCAGAACCTGCATAAGAAAGGAACTTTTCAGAGTCCTTCAAGTCACTTGTCATGATTGCTGAAGACAATCCTTGCGGCACATCGTTTTGGATTGCAATTGCATCCTCAACCGCACCATCATATTTTGTTAAGTACAAAATTGGTGCAAATGTTTCGTGTTGCACAATGGCAAAGCTATTTTCTGCCTCAATAATGGCTGGCTTCACATAGCAACCTGATTCATATCCTGGACCTTCTAATACGCCACCTTCAACCACAACATTTCCACCTTCGGCCTTAGCCGCTTCAATTGCTTGAAGGTACATATCCACTGCATCCTTATCGATAAGTGGTCCAACATGGTTGTTTTGATCCAATGGATCGCCTATTCTCAATTGTTGGTATGCATTCGCCAATGCATCTCTTACTTTATCGTAAATACTTGCGTGAATAATTAATCTTCTTGTGGACGTACATCTCTGCCCTGCAGTTCCAACGGCACCAAATACAGCACCTGGAACAACCATTTTCAAATCAGCACTTGGCGTAATGATGATGGCGTTGTTTCCACCAAGCTCCAAAAGAGATTTTCCTAATCTTGCCCCCACAGCGGCACCAACAGATTTACCCATTCGAGTCGATCCTGTTGCAGAAACCAAAGGAACTCTTTTGTCATTAGACATCAATTTTCCTATATCTGCGCCACCAATAACCAAACCTGAAACCCCTTCAGGAACGTCATTCGCTTCAAATACTTCTTTTGTGATTTGCTGACAAGCCAGTGCTGTCAATGGCGTTTTCTCAGAAGGTTTCCAGACGCAAACATCTCCACAAACCCATGCGAGAGCCGTGTTCCAATTCCATACGGCAACTGGGAAGTTAAACGCAGAAATAATGCCTACAATTCCTATTGGATGGTACTGCTCGTACATTCTATGGCCGGGACGCTCAGAGTGCATCGTCAAACCATACAGCTGTCTTGAAAGACCTACCGCAAAATCACAGATGTCAATCATTTCTTGAACTTCACCAAGACCTTCTTGCAATGATTTTCCCATTTCATAAGAAACCAATTCGCCTAAAGGTTCTTTTACTTCTCTAAGTTTTTCAGCAAGCTGACGAATTACCTCACCTCTGAGGGGTGCAGGTTTTGTTCTCCAAACTTTGTACGCCTCTGATGCTTTTGCAATTACTTTTTCATAATCTGCCTCCTCTGCAGCAGTTACAGACGCAATTAATGAACCATCAACAGGAGAATAAGAATCGATTTGTTCTCCTTTTGTATTGATCCATTCGCTTCCTGTAGAAGCACCATTGTTGGTTTTTTCAATACCAAACGTGGCTAATATCTCTTTGATTTCCATATTGTATTAAATAATAATTGGTGCAAATGTACTTGAAATTATTTGTTGTATTTCCATTAATTGCCTCAAAAAATAGATTCAAAAAGTTAGAAGCGGTTTATGTTTCTTATTTTTGCCGCTAGAACACTTGAACTATGTATCGTACACACACTTGCGGAGCACTCCGAAATGAACATGTTGGCACGAATGTTACCCTCTCTGGTTGGGTACAACGGTCCAGAGATTTAGGCGGAATGACCTTCGTGGATTTAAGAGACCGCTATGGGATTACACAGCTTGTTTTCAATATGGAAACAGACGCAAAGCTATGTGAAAGGGCTCGTAAACTAGGTCGTGAATTTGTGATTCAAATTGAAGGGGCCGTCATTGAACGCAGCAGCAAGAATAAAAATATGCCCACAGGAGATATCGAGATTGAGGTGACAAAGCTTGTTGTGATGAACGATGCCAAAACACCCCCTTTCACTATTGAGGACGAGACCGATGGTGGTGATGAATTGCGCATGCAATACCGCTATTTAGACTTAAGAAGAAATCCCGTTCAAGAAAAACTTCGCCTTAGAAATAAGGTCTCTTTAGAGACAAGAAAATATTTAGATGGACAAGACTTCATGGATGTAGAAACGCCTGTCTTGATCAAATCTACACCTGAAGGTGCACGTGACTTTGTCGTTCCAAGCAGAATGAACCCAAACGAATTTTACGCCCTGCCACAATCTCCTCAAACCTTTAAGCAATTGTTGATGGTTTCTGGAATGGACCGCTACTATCAAATTGTAAAATGCTTTAGAGATGAGGATTTACGCGCAGATCGTCAACCGGAATTCACACAAATTGACTGCGAGATGGCCTTCGTTGAGCAAGAGGATGTATTACAGACCTTTGAGGGATTGATTCAGCATTTGTTCAGAGAGGTCAGAGGGGTTGAGCTTGATGCACAATTCCCAAGAATGACCTACGCTGAAGCCATGGAAAAATATGGCTCTGATAAACCAGACATTCGATTCGGAATGGAATTCAACGACCTTACCGAAAAAGCACAAGGCAACGGCTTTGTTGTATTCGATAGTGTAGAAGCCGTCTTGGCCATTAATGCTGAAGGTTGTGCCAACTACTCAAGAAAACAGCTGGATGCGCTAACCAATTGGGTCAAACGCCCTCAAATTGGAGCCAAAGGATTGGTCTATGTGAAATATAACGAAGATGGAACGAGCAAGTCATCGGTAGATAAATTCTACAGCGAAGAAGAACGAAAA
>CALBFP010000258.1 GCA_937894115.1 uncultured euryarchaeote | reverse complement strand
ATGATGCATGATGCTTCTTGCTGCTCTTTCGTAGACATTAACCAAGGCTGATGAATGTGCTCTGTAGGAACGAGATTCAACTCTGGAACCCATCGTTTGATGAATTCCCCATTGGGGTCCTGATCGATTGATTGTTTTACAATCGAGTAAGCCCGAATGGAATTGATTCCTGTAACTCCAGATTGCATTTGAATTTGCGACCAATGAATTCCTGGCTCGTAATCAAGAAATTGTTTTGCGAGGTAAGAGCCAGAGGCTCTCCAGGGCAACCACAGCGTGTAGGAGGCAATCGATTGAAGCATTGCTCTCATCCTGAAATTAATCCATCCAGTGGCTTGAAGCGAGCGCATGCATGCATCAAAAAAAGGCCAACCGGTTTTTCCTTCAGACCACGCTTCGAAGCGGTTTTTATCGAACGGTCTTTCCAGCAATGCATCAAGTTCAGGATTCATCGCTTGTTCGTCAAGCGTTGCTTCTGCTTCCAATCGTTGCATAAAATGGCAATGCCACGCCAAACGGCTTTGAAAAGAGGAGAGACTACCGCTCCAACCAATGTTTTCAGCGCTTCTTGGATTTGCCTTTACCTGGCGTTGTTTACGACTTGTATGATAGAATATTTGTCGAATAGTAATGCATCCAGCGCTCAGATAGGGAGAAAGTCGAGAACACATCGATGCCCCTGATAATGGACTAGACATACCTTTGCGGTAACCACGGCCTCGCTCATCAAGAAACGAGAACAACGTCTCCATCGCAGCAGATTCGCCTGGTTCTGGCCGATATTGGAGATCTCGGACACCAAATCCAAGCTCTGATGCGTGCGGGATGGGATCAGAATGAAGGTCTTTTACTGTGGACAGGCGTAATGGTACCTCAATCAAAGAACATTTCATTCTTCGATCACGCAACGCTTTCCAATCATCCCTTGACGCCAATCCCCGGATAACACCGTTTGACGGGAATTCAATAAATTCAATGTCATGATGTAAACACCATTCTGCAACTTGTTTGTCACGATTCCAAGACCACTGCAAACCCGACTCTTCATTGCCGTAGATGGCTTTGATTCCATAACGTTCGTGTAGTTCATTGAGAGACTCCAGCACTGGGCCAAATCGGAACAAAACAGCACCCCCACGTTTCTCAACATCGATACGTAATTGATTGAGACAATCCAACTCCCATTGAATGTGAATGCCATCAACATCGTGACGATTCAGACGTTCTGAATCGAGATTGAATAAGAAAAGAACAGGACGTCCAGAACGTACTGCCTCCACCAAGGCGGGATTGTCAGCGAGTCGCAAATCTCTTCGCAACCAAACCAGGGAGACGGCCATGGATGTATTCCGATTCAATGTGGTTTTAATTCCTGTATGATATCAACCACACTTTGACAAAGGAAGAGGTTGATTTGGCTTGTGAATGCGACCTCAAAAATCGACCGTTTTACCCCCGCTACAAGCGCGGATGTTAATAGTCAGAACAGAAGGCTCAGCAAATCAGGAAGTGTAGGGATGGGACCCAGTAGTTCTTCCAGTTCAGATAACGCAAGGGCGGAGAGGAATATGCACGACAAAGCACTTGCAGATATGGTTGCTGGACTTCGTGATGAAGCCATCAACCGCGGTGCAACTGCGCTCATGGATGAAGACGTCTCAACACTCGGGGTTCCGAACCCAAGAATACTCATCGTTGGCTGTGGCGGATCTGGAAACAACACGTTGAATCGAATCACACATCTTGGTGTTGAAGGAGCCGTCACCGTTGCCATCAATACGGACAAACAACATCTCGATAACACGCGTTCCTTGCAGAAACTCCTGGTTGGCCGTCACATTACTCGTGGACTTGGAGCGGGTGGCGATCCATCGATGGGCCGCAGATGTGCAGAAGCAGGTCGTGAAATGATTCGACGCATCGTCAACGGTGCAGATCTCGTCTTCATTGCAAGCGGACTTGGCGGGGGTTCAGGTACTGGTATCTGTCCAATCGTTGCTGAGGAAGCAAAATCAGCAGGTGCACTTGTTGTCGGTATTGTAACGACACCGTTCCATGTCGAGCGAAGACTTCGGATGAAGAAAGCACTTGAAGGCCTTGAATCACTACGACGTGTTGCTGATGCTGTCCTTGTTCTCGACAACAACCGTTTGTTGCATTATGTCCCCAATCTTCCGCTTGAGGAAGCATTCTCAATCATGGACCAGTTGGTCGCAGAAATCGTCAAGGGAATCGTGGAGACAATAACACTACCTTCACTCATCAATCTTGATTTTGCAGACATTCGCGCCATCATGGCCAACGGCGGAGTTACGATGATGCTTTACGGCGAATCGGACCGTGGACCAGAAGAAGTCGTGCATGAAGCACTCAATCATCCCCTTCTCGATGTCGACATTACCGGTGCGACGGGGGTTCTTATTCACGTCACAGGAGGTCAATACATGACGCTTGAATCAGCATCTCAAGTTGTTGATCTCATGACTGCTCGAGTCAGTGAAGATGCAAATGTCATTTGGGGTGCTCGCCAAGATCCAACCTTTGGTGACACCATCAAAGTCATGGCGATAATTACTGGAGTTGGCGGAGCTGACATGCGCACAGCAAGGATGGAGCCAAACAAACTTGGAGATGCCCTCAAACTCACGCGGCAAACACAACTCAATACCGGTGGAAACACGACGGGTAGCGTCGACATCCATCGGTTTGATTAACAGGTGTAAAAGACACACCCGCTCAATAACCTCATATCTCTGTAGGTCTACGCATTATCATGCGCAAAGTAGCAGGTTTGGCCGTTTTCATGGCGTTGATGATGTTGGTTCCAGTTCAAGCTGGAGGAGATGTCAGTTACCAACAGGCAGATGAAAATGAAGACCCTCGGCAACCTACCAAAGAAAACAAAACACTCTATATGTACTGGGATGATTCTAACACAAAAGCTTGGACACACTTCAACAACAGTGATGAGAACAGTCTTGAGGAATATTACGAAGAGAAGGAAAATGGTGAAATTAAAATCGATCTTCAATTCAGAATGGACCCGTTTTTAGACAAGCGACTGATCATGGACGCTGATGGTTTGTTCAGAGGATCTTTCTCGATCAATGTACAAGGTGACTGGACAAACGACAACGACGGAAACACAGCATGTGGCCAAAACGACTGTGATGAACTCAACATTACACTAATGGCAGGACCAAACGTCATAGGCAAACATCATGAAACAGGGCTTGTGGCTGGTGACAACCAAGTCGTCTTTAACTTCCCAATCGAAGAGGACACAATCGTTGACTGGGATGGTTCAGACTACAATCCAGTTGTTAAGGTCGAGATGAAACTTCGTGGAAATCGTCAATCTTCAAATGTCATCTTCGTTTCAGGCGAACCAGCATCCTTTTCAATGACGATGGGAGAACTCAGTTACATTGAATTCCCAATTGATGATGCATCTTGGGAACAAGCAATCCAAGACGGTGCTGATTTGGACGGAGGTAGTTCCACCGAAGACACTCCAGGATTCTCGCTGGTCGTCGCATCTGCAGCGATTGCAATGGCTGTCTTCGTAAACGCTCGAAGGGAAGATGAGTAAATCTTCAAGCCTTGAGTGCTGAAAGAATTGATTCAAAATCAAGAGTTACGGGGAATTGTTCCCCATCACTAAGTCGTTTGACTGTTGCTTGTCCCTGTTCAAGATCTCTTGGACCAACAACAAGTGCATGACTGCACCCTATATTATCGGCCCAACCCATGGCCTTGCCAATCTTTCTCGAACGCAATTCGATTTCAACACATACACCTGAAGAACGCAATTGTCGCACCAAACCAAGAATTTCTGAGGAATTTATGTTGAAAGGAATCATTGCAAGAAGCGGTGTTTCGTCGTTTTGACCGGGTACAACCTCATCGCGTTGTTCTGCAGCAGCTTGTGCTTCCAAAGCAAGGAGAACTCGATCAAAACCAAGACCGAATCCGCAACATGGATCGAGGTCTGCAAGTCCGAACAAGTGCAGAAGTTTGTAGGAGCCTCCTCCAAGAACTTGCCCCTCACCACCGAGTTCTGGAACATGGACTTCAAACACTGTACCTGTGTAATAATCGAGTCCACGCGCAACGGTTAGGTTAACTGAGAGAGACGGTGGTGCTGGGGCGAGTTGCGCAATCGAATTCAGTGTCGATTCAAGATCGTCCAGTGCTTCCAGAGACACACCTTCCATAGTTGCGAGAAGTTCACGTGCGGACGCTATGGTTTCTTGTCCACCCTTCAACTCTGAAAGTTGTTGTAGTGGTGCAATAAAATCCGTGGATATTGCTTGCTTCTCAAATAAGACTCGTAGACCCTCAAAATCGGCCTTATCAAGGAAACGCATTGCGGATGCGAGCGGTGGCTCGCCATGTTCAATTGTATCACTCAGACCAATGCCTGTAAGAGCTTGCTTTAGGACTCCAACGTGACCAATACGGAGTTCCCAATTCTTCAACCCTGCTTCCGTCAGCATATTGATGGCAAGAGCGATAACTTCAGCCTCAACAAGTGGACCTGTTGCGCCAATCAATTCGACACCGTATTGGTAAAATTCCCGATATCGTCCTTTCTTGAATTCCTCATATCGGAAACATTGACCAAAATACGAGAGGCGTAGTGGTTTGGTCTCGTTGCGAAGTTCTTCAGCAACCATGCGCATAACCGGAGCGGTTAATTCCGGGCGCAGTGTGAGATGACGTTCACCTTTATCCTGAAACGCGTACAGTTGAGAAACCACACCAGGTCCAGATTTCGCAGTAAACAGATCAAGAGATTCAAAGATCGGTGTCTGCACCCGAGAAAATCCATGTCTACGAGCCTGTTCTTCCAGAAGAGATTCAAAGGCAAGTCGTCGTTTCATTTCCATTGGTCCGAAATCACGCGTACCTCTTGGACGTTGGACCATGAACCTTCGAAGTGCCATCCCCTCTAATGACCTTCGCTCAAAAACACAACAATGCGGTCATCTCTTTGGTCGTTTTGAAGTCTCACTCCTCAGATTCACTTGCATCGACATCGGGTAAAGACGGAGCAAAGGGAAGGCCTGGATGAGGTAGTTCTTCGGTTTGGTCGGAATCAGAAATACGTTTGAGTCGCTCGACGAGTTCCCAATCGGGTTCGGTAGGTTCATCACCAGACGATTCAACCACCTTGTTGTCAACTTCAAACTCATTAACAACTGCTTGCTTTGGAACGCCTCCAAGCGATTCAAACGCTTGTGCAACAACGCCGGCATCGGGTGCCGTCCCTGAACGTGCAGCAGCCTGGCGTTTGATTTGAAAATCCGCCTTCCGTTCGGCTTCCATCGCTTCGCGACGCATCTCCATTTCAACGGAGTGCCAAACCTCGCGTTCGATGCGGTTTTCTTCTTGTTCCTTCTGCCATTCAATCGCAGCATCACTCGGCCTGTCGTATCGTTTCCAAAACCAGCGAGCGATGAGAATAAACAACAGAGAAACGATGAAACCGATCAACAACCACCGAAAAAGTGGTTCCATCGATCTTCACCTCAATCAACGACTTCAGCAACGAGTTCTGCCATTGATGCATCTTCTCCAAGGACGGTAACCAGTGGGTCATCTCCACCTGGTAGCAGCGAAATATCGGCATCAGCACCTTCTGGAACGTTACGATACAACGGTCGGGCGATGAGGAATTTGTTCAACGAAATGAAGACAATTGCCACGACCGACCAAAAGGCGAGAATAATTCCAAGACCTTTCGGGTTCGCAGGGTTCCAAACATCTTCCGTATTTGCAATCATATCTCCAAAGTACGACAGCATGAGGACGCTGAAGAGAATCGGGAACGCCAAGTAAAGACACAAGTCCCACCATCGTCCGACTTCGAGATCATTGTCACCAGTGTTGATGTAATCGTCACGGAAAGCAGACACACCTACGCCGAGGTAACCTGCGAACCCTGGTGGAGCCTTCCCTAGTTCGACTTCCTTCTTCCACTTGATGTAGCCGTACTTCCAGATTGAGAATGCAATAAACAATCCACTGAACATCAAACCGTATCCCCAAATGTGATCTTGCACTTCCAAGAATTCAGGGAATGCGACACCTGCGTCATCAAGTTTTACCCACATGATAGCAGAGGGCAAACCAAAGAAGAAAATTGCAATGGACGTGATGAGAACCGAACGTTGTCGATCGTATCCATGGTCAACGAAATTGCGCACACACAATTCGACTGTTGAAATCATGGATGTAATGGCTGCGAAAGAAAGAGCGAGGAAGAAACCGGCCATCATCACGAAGGCCCCTACAGCTCCACCGGGCGCTTGAGCAAAGACTTCAGGCAAGGCGAGGAAGGTGATTGCAGAGGATCCGTTGGTGACGACTGCAAGAGGATCAGCGCTGACAGCAAAGATAGCAGAAAGAACTGCTAATCCGGCAATAATCGAAATACTGTTGTTGGCGAAACCCATCGTGAAGGCATTCAGGACAGTGTCCTCATCCTTTCGCATGTACACAGCGTAGGTAATGGCCATACCCATCCCTGCTGAGCAGGACCATGCAGATTGGGATAAGCCGTTGATCCACACTTCAGGTTCAGAAAGCATTGCAGGATCGACAGTAAACATGAACAATGCCCCATCAAGACTACCATCTGAGAGATCCATCCATAGAGAGAGTCCGAGCGTCATAAAGAGCAAAACGAA
>CALBFP010000257.1 GCA_937894115.1 uncultured euryarchaeote | reverse complement strand
GCAGCACTTCAATATGCTATCGATAACGACAAGGAAAGTGTCACACTGGTTCACAAAGGAAACATTATGAAATTCACAGAAGGCGGATTTCGAGATTGGGGTTATCAACTTGCTAAAGACGAATTTGGTGCAATTGAACTTGATGGCGGCCCGTGGTGCACGATGAAAAATCCAACAACGGGCAATGAAATAATCATCAAGGATGTTATTGCAGACGCAATGCTCCAACAGATTATCACACGTCCTGCGGAGTACAGCGTCATTGCAACAATGAATCTTAACGGAGATTACATTTCAGACGCACTGGCTGCACAGGTTGGTGGTATTGGGATTGCTCCAGGAGCAAACATCAACTACGATACTGGAATTTCAATCTTTGAAGCAACCCACGGAACCGCACCGAAGTATGCGGGACAAGACAAAGTAAATCCAGGATCCGTTATCCTGTCAGCTGAAATGATGCTGAGACATATGGGATGGAATGAGGCTGCAGATTTAATCGTGAAAGGTATGGAAGGAGCCATTAGTGCAAAGACCGTAACGTACGATTTTGAACGACTAATGGACGATGCAATACTTCTTTCTTGCTCCGAATTTGGTGATGCTCTAATCCGACACATGTGAACGCTAGGCATTTCACGGTAGTTTCCTGCATCATAGGATTAAGATTCACGGAGCCATTGCTTGAGGGTCCGGCTGTTCTTAGCAATACCGAATCCGAATCTTTCTTCAAATGCTCGTGCTACAACTGTAAAATCTCCGTCATGTGTGGCAACAACAATTGATCCTACATTGTCTATCGGTCGATTTGACAAAGCCGCAGCGTATTGCATGATTTTACGATCGGCATTTTGGGGGTATATCTTTTTGCCATCAATTTCCGTTCGGATGGTTTTGCCATCGTAATGTTGTCGCATTTTGGTCAATTCGTCGTAAATTTCATGATGCTGCGAGAGAAACCTTTCCATCGATTCTTGAATCTCATCACTCACCGCTTCCGATTCAATTTCATCGGAGTTACCGCTCCATGTACTAAATTCGAGAATGATTTCTTCAACGATGGATTTCATGTTTTCAGCAGAAGTGGTTGTTTCAAGAACGTCGTTATCAACAAAAGCATTCTCAAATCGGGAACGTATGTCTTTGATTGAACGAGCCACATTTTGAATCTCGCTTCGAACGACTTTGGGTAGCCAAAGCTCGACCTTGTTGTTCGAGGCCAAGTAAAGGAGATATCCTGCAAAGTGGGAACGCTGATTGGTCGAATCCTCAAAATGGTTCGACTGGTTTATTTTCTCTTGAATTCGTTGATACAAAGCGTCGATAACGATGTTGGTATCCACCAACACAAGGGGTTTCAATGGGAGATTCCGAAGGTACCGCCGATCAGAGGTGCGGATGTCGGATTGATGGCGATGAAACAACATTTGCTCAAGATTTGCAAATGACATGTTTCTATCAGCGAAACGTCCTGACAACTGGGCCCGTTCCAAAATTCGAAGTGCGTCGAGTGGCGAAGATTCACTGGCTTGTTGGGCTAATGTGTGAACTTCCATTGGGTCCGGGTTGCGCATGAGCATAATGTCTCGATATCGTCGATCGAACGACTTCGATCCTTGCGTTCTGTAATCTCGTTGTAACGCATTCGTCGCTGCCAAAAGGCGCCCAGTAAACGGCTCTTTCGGAAGTGGTTTTGGATGCTCGTCGGGATAATTGAGGAGGAGATCCAGCACATCCTCTTGGAACACGGTTCTGGTTTTTTTCCGCTCCCCTTCCTCCGTTTCTTCGATGTACGTCTCATGTTTCTTAACGAAATTCTTGAGCATCGAAGTGGCTTTAGCAGTTTCTTGAATCGACGCTTGATGCGATACGTCTAAGTAGAGTTGGAATCGTTTTGTTATTGCTGCACGTAGATTTGGGTGCTCTGAGAGAAGTTGCTTCGCTTCTCCCCATTTTTCATCGAAAGCGAAATGAATCAATGCTTTCCTATACAGCATCATTTCTTTATCGTATTCAAATTTCTCTGAATCAGCAGCGCGCTTAAACAATCGAGCAGCAGATAGATTGTTTCCTTTTGATGCCTCAAAGGTTGCTTGGGCAAGTAACGACCAAATGGACCGCTGATGATTTTGTTGATACCATTGAACCAATCCTTCAATACCCAGGTCAAATTCATACATCAATTCACGCACGCCGTCGACGATTGGATAGGGTACGGATGATTGGTGGAGAATCTTTTCGAGCATTTCAACTACGTTTGAAGAATCGTCACCTTGCTCAAGATACAAACGAGCATTGTTCAGTCGAAGTTTTGAAACGATTGTGCAAAGAAGTGCGTTTTCGAGACGACTTACTTTGTCGTCTTCAAGAGATTCTGTAAGATTTCTCAGATGCTTTTCATCAACCAAATGTGTTCCACCAGAAGAAAGAGCTTTGACTATTTGATTGAGGGCTTTTATGCCGTTTCTTGATAGAGATTCGCTGAGTTTGAAATTGCTACCTGATTTGTCAATCCGACCTTCAAGGAGCAAGAGAAGGTTGTGTTCATCATCATTGATCGACTCAGGGACCTCTGTTGATTGGATTACCTGCAAAGCTTTCCGCCTGGCTTCTCGGGCAACATCCCACCGCTCTTCATCATAACTTGCACTCAAGAGATGTGCAACAATGAGCGTTTCATAGGGATGAGTCGGAATGGCTAGGTCATCATCAAAAAGAATCGTGGATAATTCATCCAGATTGAGTGTTTGAACAAAGACGTATACTGCAAGAGATTTGACTTCCAACCAACCTTCCCCATCATGTTGATGAAGCAACATCAATGCCTTTGCACGAAGATGAATTGGGACTGAGGGTTCGCAGGAAATTGATACAAGACCTCCTTCATCGATCTTGGACACATTCGATTCAAGCCAAGTATAGGCTTCTGAATTGTTTAACTGAACCAGTAATGGCAAGAGTTCAGAGGCGTCAGAATCGTCTTCAAGAGATATGGATTTAATAATTTCGAGGGCATCATCGCCACGGGCTTCATCAACATAGCATCGAAGCATTTTCCAACGTATTACATCAATACGATTGGTTGGTGCTTGTTCTTCAATTAGCAACTTCAAACCTGTCTCCAATTGCTCTGTTGATGGTTTCATTTTTTCCAAAGGACCATTCATCCAGACTAATTTGATGATTGCTTGACCCAAGTCATCATCCGTTTGGGAGAGATAGGCATCGTCCCATTCAGCAGTTCCGTCAGTGAGTCTTATAGCGAGTTCAAACCGTTTGGCAATTGAGTCGTCGACTTTCTTAAGTCGTTTTAGTATGGCTTCTGGTGGTGCATTCGTGTTTGCTGCAATCATCAAAGAAACAACCGCAAGCGGCCCTTCCAATTCAAGCAGCAGCGGTTCAGCATTTGGCCATTTTCCAGAGGAGAGTCTTTTGATCAAACGCTTCATTGCAACAAGTTGTTCTGGTGAATAATGTTGATCTGGAATTGATTTGAAAACGTCCAGACAAGATTTCAGATTGTATGGGTCTATTGCACATTTTGTTAAATCAAACTCCGCAGTTGTCGATTCGGTCTTGGTATCGAGTATTGGACAAGCAGAAAACTGTCCAAAAATATCGCATCGTTTGGCCATTTGATGCCATACTGGATGAACGCCTTGTTCAAGACAAATCGTTCGCAACTCGGTCTCATAAGACCCATGCTTGTCGTCGGACCACGCCTCATTATGAAGAAATTTATTGACAAAAAGAAGTGCAAAACGAAGTGCTGGAGTTTCATCGACCATCTGGTTGATTTCATCAGGGCTCGGCACGACTGATTGTTGCTTACCACGACGTCGCCCACGTCGAAAACGAGGCGATGGCGCGATGGTTTCACCGTCTTCATCTTGACCTGGAATCTCGGTTTCGAGAACTGCTAGTTTGACCAACTCTTTCCAAGGTTTTTCCATCAGTGTAAACTCCGGGCAGCGTCCGACAACATTGAGTCGGCGGGTCTTCACTGTCTTGAATGCCGCCTCAAGACAAGTTGCGAGATACGATTCTTGCATAGCGCCCCCACCGTTCCCTCGGCATCGAACCTTTGAACTCACCGACGAAGTCACAAGAGAAACGCATTCAAGTCGCCCTTTCTTGGCATCCACAAGGGGGAGGTGAAGATGATGCTTCGAACAATCGTGATGCTCATCCACCCTATCCTTGCTACTATCTTCATTTTTTGGCTCGTACGGCAGTACGGTTGGCGAAAGAAAGGAATGTCCCTTCAGGGCGACGAGCGAAAGGTCGCCCTTGCCCGTCATCGACGACATGGTGAACGATTGCTTTGGGCAGGTATTTGCCTTGCAATAATCGCATTTGTCGCTCGTGCAATCTCTGGCGTGCTCGTCAATGATGATTGGACTTCAGACCTTCTTCCGCAAAATATTCATGGTTTTTCTGGTCCACTCGGATTGATTCTGCTCTGGATTGTTGTTCGACGCGGCCGTTCCGTTACAGAACCAGATGACAAGGATGGGTCCTTTACAGTCAAACGAAAGAAGCACGGCCGGGCTGCAGATATGGTGATGGCGTTGGTTATGCTCCATGCTTTTTTGGGCTTGATTTACACATTTCAAGTAATTTAGTCAAGAGAGTCGAAGGGTTTCCTCACGATCGTTCCACATTGCAAGCCACATCGATAAATTCGAATCGAGTCCGGGTGGTTGTATACGGCACCCACATGCGTTTGCATGCCCTCCTCCATGCGGGTCAAGGGCTGTTGCAAGTCTCGACAAATCGTATCGATTCTGCCCGTCTGGCAAAAAGGAATTTGCATAAAAACTAGCAGAGAGAGGAGGACGTAACTTGTTTCCAATCTGACCATCGCTGTAACCATGGATGATGCAACATGCATCCGCATCCTCACCACAGAATGCGGTGATGAGGTACCCATTTGACCGATACCCAGTATCTTCAAGACGACAAATGGCCAATCGATCGGTTATGGTTGTCCTCTCGGAAACAAGCTTGACCAGCTCTTTACGCGATAATTCGGCTTGAAGCATTCGTTCTCGGACGAGCTTATCACCGTAGATATCGGCCATTGAACTACGTGTTTGGAACAAAGAAAGGAGATGATGCATGTATGCTGTGTCGTTGTAATTCAAGGTTCTTGACAACTGGAGCAATGGGCCGTCCTCAAGAAATGTTTCAATGGAGATGCCGCCAGAATCCAAGTCATCAACGAGAGGCATGATGCTCTCAAGATGAGGGAATTCGAATTCTTCTCGAAACAAATCAAATGCCAACCGAGCTGCTGAAGGCGTGTTTTCCCAATGCACGACACCTCCTTTGGAGGTGAATTCCACGTACTCTGCATCTGTCGGTTTGTTTGTGAGGTGGTGGTCGAGATACCACCCACTGCTTGGGTGAAAGGGAAGATCAACTGTCACCGTTTGATCATCGATGAGATTATCGATGATACCTGAACGGATTAAGGCTGCATGAGCAAAGTGGACCTCGGCATCCGGGAACGCTCTCTTGAGAACTACGGCGGCACACATTCCATCGAGATCCGAATCGGCAACAATTCGCCGCACATCGGGAAGAAGGGTTTTTTCCGTCACGTTCGCAGGTCAAAATTCAACATATATTGAACCTCTTGAACCAAATACACGTCGCGAAGATATCAAACCGTACTCCCTCTCAGCATCGTACAGAGGGGAGTGGATGGAGACTTCATGCGGCGTGGTCTTGGTTAACATTGACAGCGTTCTGTTGCTTCAGTACCCGCAAGGTCACTGGGACTTACCAAAAGGTCATGTTGAAGACACGGACGCTGATTACATCGCAACTGTGCGTAGAGAATTGGCTGAAGAGACCGGAATTACCGACATCGTGTTTGACAAGGACTTCGTTGAACGAACGGACTACACATACCGGCACAAGGGGAGAATTCGGCAGAAACAGGTGTTTTGGTTTTTAGCAGAAACCAATTCCCTTGAAGTCTCTCTTTCCCGAGAACATCGTGGACATCTATGGTTGGATTGGGAACAAGCAATTGCTCAACTCACACACGATGAAACGCGCGCTGTGGTTCAACTTGCATGGCAAAAGACGAAGCAGTCGAATTAAATCTCATCAAGATCGCTGTCGTGTTCGACCTGCCGAAGAATGGAATTCGCAATTCCATCCTCCTTACCGCGCTTACCAAGTGGAAGCCACAGCATTTCCTCTTCCCCAAGACTCGCACTGATCCAACGACTCATAACAAACAACCAGTCTGAGAGGCGATTCACGTATTTTAAAACAAGAGGGCGGATTGATCCCTCTCCTTCATGTTCACGAAGCATAACAATGCCTCGCTCAAGGCGTCGGGTTACGGTTCTTGCGTGATGGAGCACGGCTTGAGGAGGGCCGCCTGCAGGAAGTATGAACGAGGTTAGGGGTTCGACTTGGGTCAACCAAGCATCCATATCTGTAACCAACGTTTCTGCCTGGGCATCGTCGATGAGGACCATATACTCTGGTAAATTCTCAGGAGGACAGGCAAGCTCTGCTCCGAGATCGAAGAGCTCGTGCTGTATTCGTGAAAGGGCACTATCGCAGATGAAATGAACTCTGCCTGCACCCTTTCGCTCACCTCCATCCCGGTGATGCATTGGCAGCCGCAAGCATTCCATACGTGCTAAACCAATAATAGAATTCAATTCGTCACAATCGCCCACAACAGAAAAGCGAAGGTCGGATTTCAAACGTCGACTACCGTCAACCAGTGATGACTTGCCCCCATCGCCGCTGCCTGTGTGAACTCGGTCAATTCGAACCATAATCTCCCCTACATGCTTGGGACATTATGCTTCTATGAGTGGTTTTCGGGAAGAAAAGCCTTCGTTTAGACCATAATACCACTCAATATCCGTTTCACCACACGTCCACGAGTACAGCATCAGATGAGTATCGATCACACCATACCACTCGACACGTCCTGGGTCAAGTCCTGCAACTCGAGCGCCTTGGTTCTCTATCTTTGCAATGGTTTGTTGCCAATGCGCAACAAGCCCTCCAAGCAGTTCAGACATCTCAACAACATGAGGGTGCTCGGGAGGATACGTTTCAAGCAAAATCTCAATTTCTTCCGTCATGTCATGGGCTTCATCAACGATCGCTTGCAATGTTGATAATTGTCGCTTTACTTGTGGCAACGATTCTCGTACCTGTTCGATACTTAGGACTCTCAGGTTTTCTATGTCCAATCGTTCAACATCCTCCTGATTCAAATCCTCCAAGAGCATGGGTTGACCGGAGAACTGTGATTCCCTGTCAAAATTGAACATGACAGCATGTTTTTATTGGCACCCTTTAATCTCATCGCTTGATATTTATGCAGCATAACCGTTTCAATGGTTGATTTGGACGTGCGTGGATGAATTAATTCTTGCAAACAAACGCTTCCCGAAAAACATCGCTACGTACATCCAAACTCCAACTTCAATTGTTAAAAGTACATAGTACCAATTTCCGAGGGAATCGATCATGGCTATTCCATCGAATGGAACACCGTAAAAACCGATGTACACCGCTTGAGCAAACAGATTAGCAGCAGCCCACACCATGGCAGACCAGAAGAACAAATTTTTAGGAATTTGTTTCATCATGTAGTATTATCTACCTTTACGTTCTTTAAATTATCTCGTTTTTGCATACAAACAGAACGATTACGAGAGGCGGGGGTCAAATTGGAGCCTACTCTTCTTCCTGAATGAGTGGTAAGCGTTCTGCAGCCGTACTATCCATATCAGACAAGGCATCATGAATGGCTTGGATGTACTCAGGTGCCACTGCAGATTCTCCACCCTCGCGTTCGAGGTAGCCTTTCCACGTTGCGGCTTCATCCTCTTGACCTAGGAAAATGTGAATCCTATGAAGAGCCACATAAGCCATCGGATTAAGGTGCTCTTCGTTCGCATCCCAGCCCTTCTCAAAGCACTCTATGGCTCCGTTACGCCCGGTTAGTCTGCCCTGCATAAGTGCAATCATGCCAGCTTGCGACCAAGCGCGCGGGAGTTTTCCAATTAACAATCCTCGAAAAATGAGCCATGTTTCACCAGCACCCAAAACAACGATTGTCAAGAAAGCAGCCCATTGTTCGACTTTTGAAAGATCATCCCAAGTTAAAACCATCAACCCGACCACACCCACACAGAACATCACTCCTGAATAGGGCGCAACCAAGACATCGCGCTGGGTTTGAGCCAATTGATACACGCCAGCAACCAATCCGAAACCGCCAATTGCAGACAGCATAACAAAATGGGCAAAAACCGTCATTGGTTTGGGCGCCGCCTGCCCAATGAGGACCAAGATTATTGTCAGGACAACAAGCCATCCAAAACGTCGACTTGGCCTTGGAAACGGCTGATTTTTGCTGTTGTAAATTAATGCAAAGCCAATAGCAAATTCAAATCCAATAAGCGCCCAGCGAAGATTTGCCTCATCGCCAAACTCGACGGCCATGATTGCTCCTCCGTTTCGCAATTGATTAGGATTCGCTCATGCCTTGTGGTAAGACGTCCCTTTAATGATTTGAAACGATCTGTACAACTGCTCAAGAAACAAGACTGCTGCAAATTCGTGGGGAAACGTCATCCTAGAAAGAGAGATTCGCTGGATGTCCGGCAATTTGCCTTGCCACCCCTCGGGAGGGCCAACGACAAAATGGGTGTCGGCGGATTCAAGTGTCCAACGACGTACTTCCTGCGCGAGTTCAAGTGACGAGTACGTTAAACCCGATTCATCAAGAAGGAAACATTGCCCGCTAAACGCACCAATCTTGGAAAAAAATTTTGTTTGATCTTCCACATGAATGTGAACTGTCACCCCAGAGTTTTGTAAACGCTCTTCATACATATCTGCTAAAGATTTCAGCGCAGCATCTTTCAAGCGACCGTAAACATGCAAATGAAGACGCCCCATAACGCCCCGAAGCAGTTGATGTTTTTCATCTTCATGCGAAAGATGAAAACATATGGATTGGAAATCCATACTATGGGTTGGTGGCCGTTCGGTAAGAAAACTCGTTCGCGACGACGTATTGACGATCCTTTGCGAAAGGACACACGGCAATGGCTCTCTGAACTTCGAGATGTATGTGAGATGAACTTTGACAACCCAGAGGGTGCACGACGACAGATACGACAAATGCAGGTGCATTGGCATCACGCCTATGAGGAGGGGGTCCTCCCCGAATACAATCGCGAAGGTCTTGAGAGTCGCGCATTTCGGTTGTTGCTTTGCTCGGACGATGAGTGGATGGAATGGCTGGACAACGAGGAATTTTGGAAACCCGGCTGGCGACCAGAACAAGACCTTGACGAGGATTGAAGAAGGGTCTCCTTTTCGGATAGAACATGAGCCGAGCATCCTTACACGTGTTACAAACCTGTCCCTTCTGTTGGAAGGTACGCGGCCTTATCGAACATCTGGGTCTCGATGTTGATGAGGTGCAAGTCAACGCAATGCGTACAAAAAAGGATCTCGCCTTTACAAACGGCTGGAACAAAGTCCCCGTTTTTACCGATGACGGAGGCGAAGTTGTTGTCGACTCAACCCCCATCATGATGTACATTGATGAAAAATACAACAGCAGCGGGCTCTCCAAAAACAGCGGTGATGAACGATTTGACAGTATGCTAGCCCACATTGACGAGGTTTGGAAGCGGGCCACAGTACCAATTCTTTATGGTTCACTTGGAGCAGCACTAAGTACGACCAGAAAAGTCTCAAAACTTGAAAAATTCGGTTTCTTTTCCCGTAGACTCTATGCATGGGCAGGATTTCCTATCATGTGGGGAATTATCGCAAAAAAACGTGTGAAAAAAGACGGGCGAACCCCAAAGAAACTTTGGCATGATTTGTTGACAGAATACACTTCTTCCTTCGACGGAGAACCGTTTTTTGGAGGAACCGAACCGAACCTGGTCGACTTTGCGGCATTTGGATACATGCGATCGATTTCTCCATTCAAGCAATTCAAGGTCCTCGAAGAACATAAAGATGGTATGACGTGGTATAATCTCATGACACAACAACTGAAGTGATTCTGTGGAGAGCATCAAAACCAATGCACTGGAATTCGTTCCAGTTTTATCGGGAAGTTCGTGGCTTGGAAGCGACAAAGGAGGGTGGGTATACGCAAGCCAACGTCCACGTTATGAGGTCCGTTTGCCCACTTTCTACATCTTGAAGAGACCCCTTAGCAGAGGGCAGGTCGCCCAACTGCTTGGTGAGGAACATCAGCCCGAGGACCCCGACGAGCCAATGATGGGACTCACCATTGATGAAATCCGGGCCTTACAAAATGCAATTCTTTCGTCATTTGAGTCAAATCAGGAAATCTCAGCCCTCGAACTACGGCTTCCTTCTTTTCCAGAATGGAATCACGCATTTTCACAAATTGAGCTCAACCCTGGAATCGTCGAGATTCTAAGCGATGCTGCCGCAACAAGTCATCGCGGAGGAATGATGGATGGGCGCCCGAGGCCCGTCGAAACCAACGGACCTCTGCAACATCATCGATTGGCGGTAGAAATGCATCCTCGCAAACATGAATCCTTTGCGACATCAAACATTCCTGTTGATCGCCCATTACCAAACACTGTCTTTCGGTTCGTTCTTTCTCCTCCTCGGACCGAACCTGCACGTCGAGTTCCCAAAAGCGCAGATGTTTTTGGAAATTTAAGGACTGAGGTAATTTGGACAACACTTCTCGGAATTATTCCCTCATTTCTGATTCCTGTTATCAGGGGATTCGGTTCATATGCTGTTGATGGGTGGGCGAATCTCTTGTTTGGGGGTCTCGTTGCAGGTTTCGTTACTGGTGCAATCTGGCGACCGCGTCGGCCGTCCATACCTTACGAGGAGGGCGTTCAAGATTTGGACGACTCACTCGCTGCAAGTGTTTCCCAGTAGGAGTCTTTGCGCATTGAATCCGCAACACAGATAGCAGCCATGTTTACAATGTGACGAACACCATCTTGACGGGCAACCAATTGAACTGGATGTTTCATTCCTTCAAGAATAGGTCCTGTCATCTCAGCATCAGCGAGTTTCTCAAGCATTTTGTACACAATGTTCGCAGATGCAAGGTTTGGTAAAACGAGAATGTTTGCAGGGCCTGTAAATTCCATAAATGGATATTCTTTCTGAACATTCGCATCCAGTGCCGTATCAGCTTGCATAGGACCGTCAATTACCAGTGTCGGGTCAAGAATGCGCGCCATTTCAACAGCCTCTTCGATTCGATCGCTTCTCTGCTCACGCGTGCTTCCAAAGTTCGAGAATGAAAGCATGGCAACTTTAGGGTCGACCCCAAACCTTCGTGCTACCTTAGCCGTTTGTACTGCTATTTCTGCCAATGTCCGACTATCAGGATAGACGTTCACTGTTGCATCCGCCAAGAATAAAATCTTACCTTTTATCGTAACCATATAGCACCCGATAAGGCAATGTGCATCGTCTGCTGCTCCGATTGTCTCAAGCACGGGCCGCAGGACGTCGCTGTAATTCCGACTCACTCCTCCAACAAAACCGTCTGCATCGCCAGCTACAACCATTTGGCTCGCGAAATAAGGGCGGCTCTTCAACAAACGTGCAGCATCAACTTTTGTCACGCCTTTCCGTTTTCTATGTTTAAACAAGGCGTCTGTGTAAGCTCCTTTACGCCGTTGGTCCGAACGTGGATCATAACACTCGTACTCAAAATCAAAGTGCATTTCTTCCATCATGCGAGCAATACGATCAACCGGCCCCAGTAAAATCGGTTTGCATATCTTTTGTTCTACCAATTGAGCTGCGGCACGAATCACCTTTTCATTGTCGCCTTCTGGGAATACAATGCGTTTGTTTCGGCGACGAACCTGATTAATGATGCTCCGCATGATCGAATACGTCATCCCCAACCTCGCCTCCAAATCTTCTCGGTAAGCCTGCAATGAAAATTCTTCAGCAGTTACAGAGGCAACACCTTCCTCCACGGCTGCTTGAGCTACGGCAGAGGCCTCCCAAATGAGGACGCGCCTGTCAAACGGTTTGGGTATGATGTACTCTGGTCCGTATTCCATAGTTGCACCATCATATGCGGTAGAGATGTAGTCTGGAACGGGTTCCTTAGCGAGTGCAGCGAGCGAGCGCGTCGCGGCCATCTTCATGTTTTGTGTAATGTCTCGAGCCCGGACATCCAAAGCACCTCGGAAAATATACGGGAAGCCAAGAACGTTGTTGACCTGATTCGGGTAATCTGAACGCCCGGTTGCAATAATCGCATCATTCCGCACCTCAAATATTTCCTCTGGCATAATTTCAGGCGTAGGGTTTGCAAGAGCGAAGACTATTGGTTTGTCTGCCATTTTTGCAACCATTTCCTGTGATACGAGACCTCCTTTTGATAACCCGAGAAGGACGTCTGCTCCCTTCATCGCATCGATGAGTTGGCCATCTTCACAATCCACGGCGAACTTCGCCTTGTATTCGTTTAAATCACCCTTTTCTAGGCGGTTCTTGGTAAGGATTCCTTGGGAGTCTACCATCTTGATGTTGCGACGCTGTACACCTAACGCCACGTAGTGCTCTGCGCATGCAAATGCCGAAGCTCCGGCTCCAACTACAACCACAGAAATCTGGTCCAACCGCTTGCCTTGCAATTCCACCGCGTTCAAAAGTGCAGCCCCGGAAATAATTGCAGTTCCGTGTTGGTCGTCATGCATGACCGGGATATCTGTTGACTCCGCAATCCTACGTTCAATTTCAAAGCATTCTGGGGCTTTTATATCTTCAAGATTAATTCCTCCAAACGTCTTTGAAATGTTTACAACGGTTTGGATGAATTCCTCTGGATCGGTCACATCAATTTCGATATCGAAAACATCGATATCAGCGAAGGTTTTGAGCAACAGGCCTTTACCCTCCATCACAGGTTTGCTTGCCAGAGCTCCTATGTTGCCCAGACCCAACACTGCAGTCCCATTGGATATTACAGCGACAAGGTTTCCTTTTGATGTGTAGCGGTAGGCGTTTTCAGGTCGTTCTGCAATCTCCAGACACGGATAGGCAACACCCGGTGAGTAAGCAAGAGAGAGTTCATGTGCTGTTGCGTGGGGTTTGGTTGGTACGACTTTGATTTTTCCTTGCGGTACCTTCTCATGATATTCAAGGGCTTCTTTCCGAAGAAGTTGGTCTTTCTTGTCGTCCATTTCGTTCCCCTAAAGCAACCTTGACCGCATCAAGGGTTTGAGTCTTCTCTCGTAATCCTCTTTTGTTGAAGGGTTTCTTTATGCCAAAATGAGACTCCAACTTCGGTGGAAGGACTATGGAATACATCTGTACATGAGTGGTCGAAGGGAAGGACATGCGCTCAAGAATAATAGCCACCATAGGGCCAGCCAGCGACCATATTGAAACGCTCGCTGAGATGATGCAGGCCGGTATGAACATCGCCCGATTGAATTATTCGCACGGTGATTTTGAGGGGAAGGAAAAAACCATCCAAAACATACGAGATGCAGAAGCGAAGAGCGGAACCCACATCGGCCTACTCGCCGACCTTCCTGGTCCAAAACTTCGGCTCGGGAGGTTTGACGGGGAAGTCAACCTTCTTCGGGGTGAGCTGGTAGACCTCCATTGCGGTTATGACGATGGTTTACCACCACAAAACACAACAATTCTAGGAGAGAAAGTCAAGACGCTCCCTGTCGAATGGGAGGGTTTGTCAAAAGATCTGCAAAAAGGCGACCCTGTGTTGCTATCTGACGGTTTAATTCGACTCGAGGTGCTCTCGGCTCCGGACTTCGAGGGTGAAATCGTCCGTTGCAGGGTTGAAGACGGTGGAATTCTGACCGAAAGAAAAGGAATCAATGTTCCTCGGACTCTGGTCAAACTTCCAGCTGTCGGCCCCCATGACCTTGATTGTCTTGATCACGCTCTTTCACAAGATGTTGATTTTGTTGCCGTTTCTTACGTTCGAAGCGCTGAAGATTTAATTCCTGCTCGGGAACGTATCAAAGCCGCAGGAGTTCACACGTGGATTGTTGCAAAAATTGAACATCCTGCAGCGCTCGAAGACCTCACTGCAATCGTTGAATCTGCAGATATTGTGATGGTTGCTCGTGGAGACCTCGGCGTCGAAATTCCGCTCGAGGAAGTCCCTGCGGCGCAAGAACGTATTGTTTCAGCATGTCTTGAACGGGGTACTCCCGTTGTCGTTGCTACACAGATGCTTGAAAGTATGGTCAATCATGCTCGTCCCACACGGGCTGAGGTGACGGATGTTGCAACAGCAATTCGGCAACATGTAAGCGCGGTTATGTTGTCCGGAGAAACCGCAAGCGGTGAACATCCAGTCAAAGCCGTTGAAACTATGGCAAGAATCGCTGAGACGGTTGAGAAATCAACGATTGGGTTACCAGATCCGCCAGCGCTCGCAGCTTATGTTTCGACCCGAGTCCTTGCTGGCTCTGCGATTAACATTGCCAGAGAAATCAACGCAAAGCATCTCCTTGTTGGGACAGAGTACGGTAACGCCGCTCGTCTTATGGCTTCGCATCGCCCGAGGATACCGATTTATGCTGTAACAAATCAAATTCGAGCGGCTCGTCGAACAACCATCTTACCAGGAGTGGAATGTCTAATTGTTGAAGAACAAAACCGTGCACGTTCAACTGTTGCGGAGGCTGTAAAACAACTCCATAAGCAAAAGAAAATACGGCCCAATGACAAAATCGTTGCAATATCTGGATCGCCTTTAGCCATATCAGGTAGAACCTCAACGATTCGGCTCCTGTACGTCAACGAAGAAGGTGAACTGTCGGATTTGGAATGAAGCGTTGTTCTATCAACGACACAGGGCCTTTATGTAGTCAAGTGATTGCATG
>CALBFP010000256.1 GCA_937894115.1 uncultured euryarchaeote | reverse complement strand
AGATGACCGACCAAACCATTGATAGGGAGGGTCTTTGGCCGCGAATTCATTCCTCAGACGTCTTAGCGTTGTTCATTGGAGGATTGAGGGTATGATTTACCCTTGTTGCAGTCTGTTTTTCTCGTTTTTTGTCTGCTTGCATCCTTCGCCATCGTCTTCGACCTTCTTTCGGAACGGAATCCCAAACCCATTTGTCGGCCGAATCTTTGAACAATAGAATCGGCGGTATGATGAACACCCAAGCGAGGGGATTGTCCCATGCAAAATAAAGCATGTTGAGAGCTAATATTCGCCAGAATACGGTTCGAAAAACAGCACCCCAACGTTTTCCTTGCAGCATCAATACACCATGATACGAACAGATAAGGGCTTCCATTCGAGGCGCAAAAAATCCGAACAACACAATTGTGGCTACGTCGAGAACGGTACTAACATCGTACTGTATTTTACGTGTGATCAACACAATCGACATCATACACCCTATTGCGAGTCCAAGAGCCCAACCGCTCGTCGCTTGAGACCCACCTTTTCGCACGCGCTTGCGTATCAACAGGAAGTGAACCCCAATTGTTGCAATCAAAGGAATGAGAATTTGTCTTACGATGTTCAGCTCAGCCGCTCTTGTTCCAGTAGTGTACGATTCATAAAAGGGCAAAAAGAGCGTGTTATCGGCTAAAGAAGCGTATGCCCCCCCGAGTAATATTCCCCAAAATACTTGATTCCATGCAGTAGGTAAATCGTAGAATCCTGAATATTTGGTCATCACTCCCCGCCAACCGAGAGTCATCCCAATCAGACCGCATATTGCGGCGACCTGGAACGTGATGAATTCATTTACCACGTTTCATCCTGATGCATCGCCTACATAAGTTGGTTAGCAATATATGGAGGCAATGAGTTCAAACACCACCTCTTTGTCTGCAGGCCATGGCGAGATTGTTGTTGTTCGGAGGGAAGGGTGGTGTTGGTAAGACAACGACATCCGCATCGACTGCCGTCTGGCTGGCAGATTCGGGTCTGAAAGTTTTGCTTGTATCGAGTGACCCAGCACATTCGACATCGGATTCACTGGGTGTTGAACTCTCTTCAGAACCGACACCAGTCGAAGGTGTTCCTGGTTTGTTCGGGCTTGAACTTAATCCTGAAGCCAAACTTTCTACCTTCATGCCGAAACTTGGTGAAAGTCTCTCCGGTATGTCCACGTCACCGTTTGCAGCCTTAGGCGGTTTGGGAGGAATGTTCGATCAATCAGCTAAAGATGAGATGGCATCCATCAAGGAAGAAGTGGACTCCAGTGAATTGGTGTTACCCGGCCTTGATGAAGCGATCGCTTTTGATGAACTGCTCAAGCACGTGGAAAACCCATCTTGGGACGTAATTGTATTCGATACTGCGCCAACAGGACACACGTTGAGATTTCTTTCATTACCTGAACTGATCGAGGCTTGGTCTGGACGTCTTTTACGTATGATGCGCGTCTCGGGAGGCATCCGCTCGATGCTTTTTGGTAGAAAACAAAGTGAAGCTATGAAGGAAGAGTTGGAACGATTTCGAAGACGTGTTCTTCATGTGCGACGCGTCTTAAGTGATCCTTCAACTACATCGTTTACCTTGGTAACAATCCCTGAAAGGATGGGTGTCAACGAAACATTACGAGCTAATAATTCATTGCAGGAATACGGACTGCCCGTAACAGGATGTTTGGTCAACAGAGTTACACCTGAACTTGATCATCCATTCCTGAAGAGGAGACGTGGCGAAGAAATGGGACACATTGATGAGTTGGATTCAACACTTGAGATGCCCGTAACGACGATGGAATTGTTCGATACGGAAGTCCAAGGACTGGAACGTTTGCGTACATACGGTAATTTGCTCTACGGTACGCCTGAAATGTTGTCAGACGAACTTGGACCGTACGATGTTGGCAACCGTCTCACACATTCCATACACCGAGGCACATATGTCGAGGAAGGCGATGGTATCGAAATCATTCACCTACATTTTCCTGGTCTTCAACGTGAGGATTTATCCTTGCGCAGTGAAGAAGGTGTGTTGTACGTTGGAGTTAACGGCCGAGAGCACGCAATTCCCACCTCATCACCCACAAAGTCTGCTGAAGTCAAAGCCAAGCTCGAGGACGATGTACTCCGTCTAGAAGTTCCGGTCTATGATGAGGACTCCGCTGGATTGAAAGGTTAGTTGTCGTTGGGGATTTTATGGCGCTTGAAGGACTCTCTCGTGGAATTTTTCGCTCCCTCGGTTTCCTGCGCAGCAAACGTCGTCTCGATGAAGTAGAACTCAAAGAGATGACGAAGAGCCTGCGACGTGCTTTACAAGAAGCGGATTTTAACGTTCGTCAAACAAAAGAAATCGTCGATCGTTTGGAAGAACGTATGCGTGAGGAAGAACCGCGTCCAGGACTCGATCTGCAAACTCATGCAATGAACATCCTCTACATGGAACTTGTACGAATACTTGGGGCAAAAAGCGATTTCCAACCGCGTGGAGCGACGCTCTTGATGGTCGGTCTCTACGGCCAAGGTAAAACAACGACGACCGCAAAACTAGCTGAATGGTACCGTAAAAAGCACGGTCTTCGAGTTGCTGTGATTGAGGCTGACGTCCATCGACCCGGTGCTTATGCTCAACTATCACAGTTACTGGAAGATTCCTCTGTGGTTGTTTACGGTGAACCTGAGGAAAAAGACGCCGCAACCATTGTTCGTAATGGTTTGGCAGCATGTGCATCTGCAGATCTTGTCATTGTTGATACCGCAGGAAGACATCAATTGGACGATGAATTGGTTGGTGAATTGGAACGAATTGCATCCATTACACGCGCAACCGAACGGTGGCTGGTCATCGATGCACAAGTTGGACAAGCGGCAGGACCTGTTGCAGCATCGTTTCACAATTTAGCAGGCGTAACCGGTATTGTTGTCACAAAACTCGACGGTACTGCTCGTGGAGGTGGTGCGTTATCTGCAGTTGCAGCAACAGGTGCTCCATTGGTCCATATTGGTGTCGGAGAAAAGGTATCGGATCTTGAAAAGTTTGAGGCCGATCGGTTCATTTCAAGATTGCTTGGAATGGGCGATATTCGTGGGCTCATCGACCTCGCACCAGAGGATATGGATGAAGAAGAAGCGATGCGGCTTACTCAACGCTTGATGTCGGGACGATTTACCCTTAATGACATGTACAAACAAATGGAAATGATGGCAAAAGTAGGCACCATTGACAAACTGATGTCGTTTCTTCCTGGAAATATGTTTGGTGGACTCGGTGGAATGACGAAATCACAAAAAGAAGCAATGCAAGGAAACCTCGACCGTTATCGAACCATTATGGATTCAATGACAGGGTGGGAAAAGAACGAACCAGCCAAAATTAAAGCGGAACGCATACAACGAATTGCTCGCGGTTCTGGAGTCAAGGAGAAGGATGTACGTGAGCTTATCGCGCAATGGAAACGTTCTCGCAAGATGATGAAGGGTATGGGCGGTAATCGTAAGTTGAACAAACAGATGCGAAAAATGATGAAAGATGGTGACATGGACATGGACCCATCGGCATTTGGAATGTAGCGTTGAGGTATTTCCTATGCGCCTTTACCACAACCCTCGATGTTCTAAATCCAGAGAAGCGGTTGCATTGTTACTTGAAGGTGGCATTGAATTTGAAGAATATCGATACTTATCGATGGGTGTCGATCCAAACGATGTAGAAATTTTGTCAGAGATTGAGGGTATTGTTCGAACCAAGGATGTTATCGGAGAAATCGATGTCTCTCAACTTGACTTGAAAGGATTGCAACAACTGTTGTTGACTCAACCTTCTTGTTTGGAACGTCCGGTGTTGATTCACAACGGTCAGGCCGTTGTTGGAAGACCTCCAGAGAACATCATGAATTGGCTCAACGATCAGTAAGTCTTAGCCAGTAGCACTCTTCGCTTTGTTGGTTTACCGCTCATATGACAAGGCTGTTCCTGTTCGAATTCATCGGTTGCATCACCGAGGAACGTTAGGCCTGTAGTTCGTTCAATAACCTCGGCATGAACGTCGGTTCCGTCAAAGGGGAATTCATAGATATGACCCTCTTGAATTTCTCCAATCATGGTCCATTCCCCATTTGTTTCGACGAATTTTGGCAAAGGTTGTATGACGTTGCCCATGTGTTGCAATGAGCGCGCCCTAAGTACATCTGAAATCTCATCCAAAACGTCGCGAACCGATTGAAGTATGGTATCCATTGGAATCGGTTGTTTTCCTCCAGTGCGCTTGGCGGCAAAGGCCGTTCCTTGTTCCACATCTCTAGGACCTATGTCCAAACGCAAAGGTACTCCTTTAATTTCCCAATCGTAATATTTCTGACCAGGATGGAGATCTCTGTCATCAACATGCACGCGCAAACCGCCTTTGCGAAGTTTGTCAGCAACACTCATGGACACACTTACAGTATCCACTTCAGAATTTTTACGAATCATCGGACATATCACCACTTGCCAAGGTGCAATATCTGGTGGCATAATCAAACCAGAATCGTCTCCATGCATGCCTACTACAGCACCAAGCAATCGCTCAGACATACCATAAGTGGTCTGATGGACGTGTTGTTGTTTTGCATCTAAATTTTCATACGTTATATCGAAGGCTTTTGCCCACTGATCGAGATAATGATGACAACTCGCTACTTGGAGTGTTCGTCCATTTGGCATAACCGCATCGATTCCGATGGTATAATGAGCACCAGGGAATGTATCCCATACAGGTCGTTTTGCTTTGATGATTGGAAGGCACAATTTATCCATCAAACGATCGACAATCTCTAAATCTTGATGGATTTGACGTGTGGCATCCGCTTCATCAACGTGGGCTGTGTGTGCCTCAAAAAAATGGATTTCGCGCACTCGGATGAATGATCGTGTTTGTTTTGTCTCATATCGAAATGTGTTGACCATTTGGTAAACCTTCAGAGGTAGGTCCTTATGACTTCGAATCCACAATGGAAACATGGTGTACATTGCCGTCTCGCTTGTTGGACGGAGAAACATCGGGATGTCCAACTCGTTTTCACCAGCATGCTTTACCCAGTACACTTCCTTTTTGAAACCGGCATCATCTTCATCTCGCAGTTCATCAGGATCAACACCTTCCTCTCGCGCTCTCTTCAATCTCGCAACTAGCGCGTTTTCTTTTTCCAGTAAATCTTCTGGTATCAACAACGGAAAGTTAACTTCTTCATGACCGGTTTGTTCCATTTCTTGATGGGTTAATGCATCGATTTGACGCATGGTTTTCCATCCATATGGGCGCCATACATCCATCCCTTTTATTGGGTAACGTTTGTCGACAAGTTCAGCCGCTTCGACAATAAATGGGTACCATGCATTGAAATCCTCGACCTTACTCGGAATCCCACGCTTCGCTTTTGCTGGTTTGCCCATGTGTCTGCGTTTCAACACCTGCTCATCAAGATGACGGAGAAATCAACACTTGTTCAATGTCTTCAGGATTTTTTGCGTAACATGAAGGCAGCTGCTAGAAGACCTACAATCGCAACAACATCTGGAATCCCAACCACTCCTTCGGTAACTGGAAGACTCCACCCATTGATGGAATCAAGTCGATACAGATCGAGAAGATTCATTTTGGTATGACCCTCATTGGCGCATGCTTTGGTGCATAACGAGCCAACAAGTGTGTGCAACAAACCAAACATGTTTGCAACAACAACAAAAAGACCTGCAAACGATAGATAACTGATTGCACCAAAGGATTTGTTGACGTCTTTTTGTGGCATCGGCGGTATTGGTGATAATTGGAGGTTTGCTGCTGGCAAAGGCGGTTGTTCCAAAGACACGTCGCCGATGACTTCAATCATCATATCTGTTGCAGGAAGAGGAGCTGATGGTAGAGTTGCAGCATCTTCAAAATCTCTGATTTTTTTGGGTTTAACCGGTTGAATTTTGATCCCATACAACCGGTCTGCCAAGGAAGCTAATGCAGGATCTTCAGCTACTTCGGAAGCATCCAAATCCCCATCCAGAAGTTTTTCCAAACGCTTCTGTATGTCACTCATGAGCGTCCCTCCATTGGTATGGGCTGTTGCCCCATCATTCATGAAGGCTCCTTTCATTATGACTAGGCAACTATGCCTTGCCAGCAGCCTCGACTTCCGCCCAGTCACGCATAAATCCTTCAAGGCCTCGCTCGGTGAGCGGGTGTTTGATCAATTGTCGGAAAATCTTCGCTGGCATCGTAGCGGTATGAGCGCCCAATTGCATGCATTGCAAAACGTGCGTAGGATGGCGAATGGAAGCTGCGAGAACTTTTGTTGAAGGATTGTATGCTGCCCATGTCTCCATGATTTCCGCTATGAGGTTCATACCGTCGTGTCCTGTATCGTCGATACGACCAATAAACGGTGAAACATATGTAGCCCCAGCTTTAGCTGCCATGAGGGCTTGAGAGGCGGAAAAAATCAATGTTACATTTGTATCAATACCCTCATCTGTGAGAACTTTCGTCGCTGCCAATCCATCCGGAGTGCATGGAATCTTGATGATTACATTTGCAGGTAGCTCGGACTTCAACTGTCGAGCCTGTACAAGCATACCTTCGGTATCCATGGCTGTTACTTCAGCAGAAATAGGACCTGAACATATTCCTGCAATTTCTCTTACAACTTCCTTAAAATCCCGTCCGCTTTTCTTGATTAAGGACGGATTGGTTGTCACACCATCAAGAATACCCCATGCGGCAATCTCACGAATTTCATCAACATCTGCTGTGTCCAAAAAGAACTCCATGTCTTTGCGTTGAATTGACGCTTCATGAACATGATGGTCGAATCATTTCCGTTCAATTGCTCGCAATGCTGCCTTTACGATATGTGGAGCATTGAGATGCATCAATTCGAGCATTTCATCTGCCTGTCCAGATTCACCAAATCGATCGAGAACACCTACGCGCTCAAGCGGAGTGCATGAAGTGCTGGAGAGATGTTCTGCCACAGCACCACCCAATCCACCAATCACCGAATGGTCTTCAGCCGTTACAATCGCTCCACAGCGTGAAGCTACTTCATCAATTAAATCGATATCAAGCGGTTTTATGGTATGCATGTCAATCACGGTTGCATGGATTCCTTGTTCCATCAGAAGTTTAGCAGCCTTAAGTGATTCAGAAACGAGAACGCCACAGGCGACAATAGCAACATCGTTGCCTTTGCATAATTCAATTCCTTTACCGATCTGTATTGTATCTGGGTCAACATCATCGTAGAGGACAGGGGTTTTGTTGCGAGCAGTTCTTGTGTATGAAGGATTCTTGGTCGTTGCTAGTTGTTTGGTCAATATACGCGTGCTCACGTCATCGCTTGGGTGAAGAACGATGACGTTTGGTAAGGTTCGATAAATCGCCAAATCTTCGATGGATTGCGCTGATGAACC
>CALBFP010000255.1 GCA_937894115.1 uncultured euryarchaeote | reverse complement strand
ATGTGGACCGACTGTGAAATCATCTTTGATGTAACCTGAAACTCCAACAATATCTTGTGAAATCCAACGGACTTTCCAACAGAAATCGTCATCTTGACTTCCAAATGCTTGTTGCCAATAACCTTGAGTCGAATCCCAACCAAAGAGTAGAACATCCTTTCCGCCAGCCGATTGAATGGAATTGGATCCCATGTTGTTTTGCAACGAGCCTGAGAATTCAGCACAACCGACCATCTGGCTTCCATATGTGTCCATCGAGGTCACGAACGATCGCTCAGTAGCATTGAGGGATTCAAATGAATCGAATGCAAGGTTATGTCCCGTATTCACATTCGCTTTGGAATGATGTTCTGCGAGCACGTTTACCGATGTATCAGGGATGGTAATGCCTGTGAGAACTGCAAAGACCAACATCACTAGGACGGGTTTTTGCATGTGTCCAAACGTCTTGTGCACGTTTTTAACCCTATCTCGGTCATCTTCATTTACCATCGTCGACTAGGAGAGTTATGCGTATTCGTGGACTACTCCCAATTTTGATTTCTTTTTTGATGCTTAGTGGCTGTTTTGGGCCAGAGGAGGTTCTACACGAACTTGAGGAAGTTCCAGAGGATGCATACGATCAAGAGCAAACTGACATTTATGTATTCAGTGATGACGAATACCACCAAAAAAAAATAGACTCATGTCCTTATTTCTCCGGCTACGCTACAGTGACAAATGAGACATACTTTCCTGCGACACACATCAGGCCGAGTAGCGGGCTAAATGACAATAATCAATATGAAATTTATGAACCGGAAAGCGTTAAAGGAAAGTTTGTCATTACCTATATTGATTTGCGTGAGATATCCGAGAACGGAGGCAATGAAATTTATTTCAATCCATATTTCCAATTCTTCGAATCAGAAGGTGCAGCAGGAATAATTTTCAGTAAGGTTGCCGATTGGGAGAATGAATTGAACAGTTGCGATGATATTGTTTACTACCTTGGTGACTCGAAAGGCACTCAATTTACTGCTCAATCTAAACTCAGCATACCTGTTATTCAAATCTCTCCCGATGACATGAGGGACTTAGAAAAAATAGCAGTTACTGGCGTTGTAATAGGTGGTGATGGGTTTGAACTTGGCAATATCGATGAACTTATTCAGGCTTCTGAAAGCAATGATCTCAGCCTGCCAAACACCAAGATTTCTGAATGGATATCAGGTCATGAGGATTGTTCAACGAACAATGCAGGTGGACTTGTCAT
>CALBFP010000254.1 GCA_937894115.1 uncultured euryarchaeote | reverse complement strand
GCGATAATTCGAGATGGTCGGTCGATTGAGAGATTTGAGTCCATGTCGTTGGACCCATATACAAAGATTACAGGACCTTGCATGAGTCTACAAAACCGTTCAAAGTCTTCTATTCTTTGGTTGATTGAATTATACTCTACTGCGGCTGCTAGTTCAAGTACTGGACCTAACCGGATTCCCGTTGTGTTTTTCCAATTGAAAAATGAAACAAGCGCATGGTTGAAATCTTCAGGAGGTCTAAAATCAACGGAAAAGGTGCCATCGGGCTCAGGGTTGATGTATTGATAGGGGCCTACAAGCGAAGATCGGTTGAGAAGGCTATCGTTTTTTAATTCGATTTCCTCCCCTTGTTTTGAAAAAAATCTCATTGTAATCAACGCGCAATTAAGCGGTGCGTTTGCTGGTAGTTGCAATGACCCGTCGAGCCTCAAGACATCGGTTGGGTTTTTTCTTTGTGTATAATCGGATGGCAGATACAAGGAATAACCTGAGGAATTCAAAGTAACTTCGTGATTGTGTTTTATGAAATGAAGGGTGGCTTCTGATCTACCTACATCGCTTTCCAAAGCTTTGTCTATACGGGATAAAAGATTTGCATTTGTTTCAGATTCAGGCAATTTACTAGCAATATTCAGCGCAAGTACCGGTTTTCCATTTCTCAGATAAAGCTCCGAAAGAGTCTTCGAAAACCGGTCGTCATGGGCGAGTGGTTGATACCTTTCAGCAAACTGAATCGCTAAAACTCGATTCGTTTTGTTTAGTTCCCTTACAATGGAAAGTATGAGATTATTACAGCTGTGTTTTCTTTTTATATTACCTCTGGCAACTGCGTAGAGTTGATTAAAGTCTGAAAAGATCTTAAGGGGTTTTTCCTTACAATCCTGTTCGATAAATGCCTGAATTTTTCGAATGTCTACTGGCCTTGATTTTGCAATCCTGAACGCTTTACGCAGATATTTTGGCACCAAGAGTAACCTAAGGTAATGCAGTAATGGCATCTCATCACTACCTCAGTGAGGTTTTCCTACTGCATAAACCTGCCAACCCATCTTTGAAATCAAATCCAAATCAAGAACCCGCCGTCCGTCATACAAAATCGGATTTCGCATTCTCTTGCCTAATTCCTTCCAGTCGATGTTTACGCAGCTGTTGTGGGCTGTTACAAGAATAGCAAGATCAAAACCTGATGCAGTTGTGATGTCTTCAACGACTGTAACTTTTTCTGGGAATTGAGATGAATCGATATGAGGGTCATAGGCAAACACGGCGATATCCTTGGAGAGAAGGGCTTCAGCAAGGGGCTCGGCTGGAGTTTCACGAGGGTCACCTACCTCTGGTTTATACGACCATCCCAGCATGAGAAGTTTTGCGGAGCCTGAAGGGACGCCGGCTTTGTAGAGAATTTCGTTAATGGTAGTTGCAACATGCAATGGCATCGTTCGATTGACTGCTCGTGCTGCAGTAATCAATTCGGCGGGGACGCCAACATCTGCAGCTCGTTGCATCATGTAGTACGGATCGACTGGAATGCAGTGCCCCCCTACACCAACACCGGGTGTGTAACGATGGAAGTTCCATTTTGTAGCAGCGGCTGAGAGAACATCCTCAACATCTACTCCAAGCTCGGGAAAAATACGCGCAAGTTCATTCACTAGGGCGATATTGATGTCGCGCTGAACATTTTCGATAACCTTGGCTGCTTCTGCAACCTCCAGCTTCCCAACGTACCGGACGTCATCTGAAGTTAGTCGACGGTACAATGCAACAAGGTCTTCTCCCACGTAAGAATTGGAACATCCGACAACCCTAGCGACTTGCCGAACACCATGAGCAGGATCTCCTGGATTGAAACGTTCAGGACAATAGGCGATTTCAACATCTTTCCCTACTTCCAAACATAATTCATCGATAAGGGGTAACCAGGTTTGAGCAGTAACTCCTGGATAAACTGTTGATTCAAGAACGACGATGGTTCTCATTCCTTTTACAATTGATTCGAAAACAGAACGGCCAGCATCAATGACGTACGTGAGATCTGGCTTTAATTCCTCTGTCACTGGGGTTGGAACCGTTACAAGAACAACATCGCAGTGTGGCACGGCTTCACTTGCACTCGTTGTGATGTGCCATCTTGGCGAGTTTGAATCGGGGATGATGTCGTCCACGTCGGGATCTCCTGTCGGATTTTCGCCTGCAAGGACCATACGAACTGTGCGTTCGGAGATATCTACCCCCCAGACATTGAAGCCAGCATCATAGAAGCCAACTGCTGTTGGCAATCCAACATAGCCGAGTCCGATGATTCCAACCGTTAATTCCCCATTTTGGGCTCGTTTGGAAAAGTCGGCGTCCCAACCCATGTAGAACCCTAAGGCTAGACGTTTTTGAATTAAATGGAAAAAACACCGAAGAGTTGTTTTGCTTTCGACCTCTTAGAACCGAATGATGAAGCATATTCTCATCACCGGAGGAGCCGGATTCATTGGTTCGAATACCGTCCAATATGCCCTTAACCAGGGTTTGATGGTCACGGTAGTGGACTCATTTGAGTGCTCCGCTGTCCCCGCGGAGTTATTGGAAAAGCTAGGTGCTCGCGTACTCAAAATGGACATCCGAGACAGTCAATCTCTCAAAGAAATTTATGAGAAATATGATGCTATTATTCATCTCGCTGCACAAGTTTCGGTTCCAAAGTCAATTCAGGAGCCTGAACACAATCACTCTGTTAATATTAATGGTACAGAAAATGTTCTGGATCTCGCTCAACGAAATGGTGTGAAGCGATTCATTTTCGCATCCTCATCTGCAGTGTATGGAGACTGCGAAACCATACCATTGTGCGAAAATTATAGGGGAGAAATACAATCACCATATGCACAATCCAAATTGGAAATGGAAAAAGTCATTCATGCACAATTCAAGCAAGGGGCTGAATGTCTTAGCCTTCGATTTTTCAATGTCTACGGGCCAAACCAGAAATTCGATTCAAGTTATGGGGCAGTAGTTCCTAATTTCATCAATCTCCTTACAAAAGGCATTCAGCCTACGATTTACGGTAGTGGGAAACAATCGCGTGACTTCGTCCATGTTCGAGACGTGGCAGGCTTGCTTGTCGACCTAGCAGTAAGGGAATGGAATAATCGAATCAAGAGCGTTTACAACGTTGGAACGGGAACATCGGTAAGTGTCAACGAATTGGCATCGTTAATTCACAAACTAACACACTCAAAAACTAAACTTGAGCCCAAATTTGAGCCTGAAAGAATGGGGGATATCCAACACTCACTTGCATCGATCACAGCGATTAGTGGCGACTTAAACTGGAAGCCAGAGATTTCGCTCCAAGAAGGTTTAGAAGAACTCATTGAGGTGTATTCCCGTTGAAAATCTATTGGTGTACAACGCGTCATTTCGAAGGGGATTTGTGTGCAACTACTCAGGTTGCCATCCTCGAACGATTGCACTCACTGGGCCATGACTTGACAGTTCTTGGACCTGATATTCCATCGGCTACGCATACTTGGGAACATATACAACTGAATCAGTCATCAATGAAAGGAAGACGTGCTTGGAGTTTAGGTAGAAGTATGAGAACCTATCTCAAAAAAATGAATCTTGAGGAGAGTGTCCTCCTCATCGATTGGGCACTGGTTAAACCTCTATCATCAATTGCCGAACAAAACGGTGCTCAATGGTTATGCATCGACCGCTCTCCTCCTGCTGATGCAAATATTTTTGCAAAAATTCAGCATCGTGTTTGGAAAAAAGCCTGGGCGTTAGCAGCCTCATCTATACAGAAAAACCGTGGTTGTGTTGGTGGAACAGTGGTGAGCAGTACGCATCAAGAACTGATTACGAGTCAATTTCCAATTCAGGAGGAAAAGCTGTGTATTCTGCACGCTGGGGTTGACAACCAATTGTTTCAGCAGACCAACCGTGAATCTCTTGGCCGACCAATCAAAATGGTTTATCATGGAAAGATGGACAGAAATAGAGGCATCCTCAAACTCTTGCTTCTTGTTGATGCTCTGGAAAACAGCGGCATTCGGGCTGAATTGAATCTGATTGGTTCTGGGGATTTGGCTGCACATCTGACACGTTTAGCACATTCCAAATCGAATTTGAATTATTATGGTTCGGTACAACATTCAGAAATCCCGGAAAAACTACAAGAATTTGAAATTGGTTTGCTCCCGATGCCGAACCTCCCTGTTTGGGCGATATCGAGTCCATTAAAGCGGAGCGAATATATCAGCACTGGCCTTCTAGTTCTTGGAATTGATCACACAGGTCATCTATTGCCTTCAACATCCAACAATCCTGAGTGGTATCGATTGTTCGATCAGCAATCCTTCGTAGATGATTCAATAGAGCAAATTCAAAGATGGATCGGGGGTGGTAATTTTTCAGAATTAAGTCGTAATGCTCGAAAATACGCAGAATCAGAACTCGGCTGGGAGATTACAACTCAGTCATTTGTGGAACTCATTGAAAGCTTGGAGAGATAAATAGAGGCAAGTGATTCATTGACTACTTCAATTCTATGCATACTAGGAATTTCAATAGTGGAATCAGATTGATGGGATTCGATTTTTCCAATCCATTCGACAGTATTGCCCAAAGTAGCTGTTTCGAGTTGTTTTGGCAGTGAGTGGAGTGCATCTGACGCAAGCACGGGCGTTCCACAAGCAAGCGCTTCGAGGGCGACCATCGGTTGC
>CALBFP010000253.1 GCA_937894115.1 uncultured euryarchaeote | reverse complement strand
TCAGTCAAATTCGAGAAATGAAGAATAAGGAACTCAATATTATTGAACAACTTATCGAAATGGTACCTTCCAAAGAAGAATATTAGGAGAAAAAAGAAGCCATCCGGCAAGGTTCGCCCCACCCTCTCGTCATTTTCTACATGGTCTCCATGTCCCTCAACAACCGTCCAAAGCGCAGCGGTATGGGCTTCCTTGAACATCTTTTGGACCTTTCGCTTGACCCCGAAAAAGGGTTTGATAAAGCACAAATGGATTGGCAAAGTTGGGTCATTACAAAATCATACAGTGCCCTTGGAAGACATGCACTACAGATTTTGGAAACACTGGCCGGCTTTGGTGGTGGGGCTGATGGAGAAGATATCATCGCTACCATGGGCATGGACACGGCCGATTACACCAAAGGCGTTGCTCAACTCATGATGCAAGAGATATTTATCGAACAAAGCTCTGACAAGAGACAGTTGTTCATGCGGAAGACTGCGAGACCGTTTTTGAGGAAGCAAGGCATAACCATCAATCTTGAATCTAGACAAACCTCAGCGAATACTACGCAAAATCGAGTCGAAGGCCTTGAATCATTGCTTCGCAACATGAGGATTCACGGTGTGACGGATAGTGTGGCTTTTGATTCGGTGAATGAACGTCTCAACCTCAACCTTGAATCACGAGGCGGTGTCGACCTTACTCTTTTGGGGAACATTGTCGAAGTTTGTTCATTTATTCGAGAATCCACCTATTATGCAGAATGGAATAAATTTTTGCAGGCGTCGCTGGGTTATTACTCCGAGCACATAAAATCTCAGGGCCCTGAAAATGTCGGCTACATCGTTGAACTCTTCGTAAGGGCGGCGCTTTCAAGAATTCATGACAAAGAATTGTTCACGGCTACGCTGATGGAAATCCATGCTCTTAATCGGCCTCCTGAACTCGGTGAAAACACCCGCGATAAACTCCAAGAGTTGATTGAGAAAGACGAATACGATTACATCTTCGATGTTGAATCGTACGGTGAAATTGACCACGTTCAAATTTGGCTCGCAATTTTAGATTCAATTATGCTCGAAATCAGTCGGAAAAGGGATTTGCAGAGGAAATTAATCTTGTTCCTCCTACAACTCCATGCATCGCCATATCGATTGGATGATTTGCAGGAAGAAATTATCAAAAAAATTCTAAACGTTTCCCGGGATTCCATCGAGTGGGACGTTCAATACGATTCCCTTCTAAGTAAGTATCTCAAACACGATGAAAATCATGAGGATGTAATCAAAAATTTGGATGCTATACCACGCTACACGCGATATGACCCTCAAAAAATAAAGATAGAAGATTTGCAATCGACAAACCTTGTTTTTCGTGATACTCTGAACAACAAGGTGCTCCCCGATGATTTCGGGTCAAATATCATCCTTTCATTCGATAAAAGGGATCACTTCACCAACACTTACATTTTTCGTGTTGTCAAAATCCCCAACCACACGGCGTCATCTCAACCAACAAATCATGGGTTGGTCAAGAACGAACCTGATGAAGATGAAAGTGACACCATCGATTCGCTCTTCCCGGAGCTCGAGGCTGAGTTGAATGCCCTTCAAAGCAAAGCGGAGCAAGGCCTTCCGTCAATCAATGCATGGAAACCGATCAGTACCACCAAAAGTTCTGAAAAAATCAACGACGACGAATTGGTCGCCTACCTCACCCATTCCTCAAACTGGAACCATAACAACCAAATCACGAAGAAAGTTCTTGAGAGCAAATTTGGGAAAGTCCCCAGAGACCAAATTGACGGTATCATCAACTACATCAATAACACTGACGACAACGGGGTACATATTGAAATCGTGGCCAAAGGTGATCCCTACACCGAGCGTTATGGAATGTCCGTTTCTCTTGAACACGATCCAACTGCACTGGAGAAGTTTGTCAGGGAGTGGTTTGAAGATTCAAAGGACGGCGAGACGAATTTTTATTGCAGAGGTATGCCTTTTAGTGTGAAAACAGTTGGAGATTTGTTTAATGGATATTTACCAGCAATCAGAGATAATGTTCGCAAAACGAATTCTCAACGCGGGATTGATTTTGCTAATGAGCATCTGAAATCATTGCCTGGTGGCGGAAACATCGGGCCAAAAACTAGCTTCGTATGGTACTGTGCGTTTCATACTTTCAGAGATTTCATCAATGTGAACGACCTTGCAGAACTAAGATGTAAACTGATACCACAACTTGCAAGAGAACAGCACCGAAGACTGGGTCGTGAAGAACTTAAACCAACCTTGGTGAATATTCTCAGAGCCCGATGCAGAGAGTGGGAGGATGAACTCATCCGCATCCACTGTTCAGGTGGAAACAGCAACCCCAATCGTTCATCGCCGTCCTCTGTTAGATCAAACAGTGTACAACGTCATGTGCCACGGCGATTGACATCGCAACACGCACTCAAAAAGTACGATGTTTACAACAAAGAAGACCGACAACGTCTGTTTGACGCTGCATATGCTATTTTACAAGAAAATGATGCAAATTATCGGATACAGAAGGCCTGGGTCTCGCTGGAAACTCGAAAAGCTATTTTCCAACAGCGAGGTATATTATCCATCGCAGAATTTTTGAATCGATTGGCGAATTTTGACCGGCTGATGAAAAATTAATACTACACATGAACAACTCACTCATTCCCGTGGCATAATAATTCAAACGGGAAAGAATTCAATCCAAACAAGGGATGCGCATCTTCACACCAATCAATGTTGATTTAAGCAACAAGAAGACGAGTACGTCCGCCAACAATATGTATTCGAATCGTCTTTTTGAATCGAACTCGTCTAG
>CALBFP010000252.1 GCA_937894115.1 uncultured euryarchaeote | reverse complement strand
CCACGGCAGTTTCTGGCCCATCTGGCGTTAATCTCAACGAGAATACATTGGCAGTCGAGCCATATTCGTCAGTATGAACGGCGTCAATATCGCATTCGAAACGATCACCGCCTTTGAGTCGCAAAACTGTACAAGGATAATCGCTCAACCAACCTCCAAAAGTATGTTTGACCGAACCATTTGAATGTGTTTGGCAATCACTTGTTTGGGTGCAATATTGACTGTAATTCTTACCGGTGCTTGGATTGCTCAGCAATTTCATATTTGAAGCATAATTTTTGATGTAATTGTGAAACGTTGTCACATCCACACCAACCTCATCTTGAATACGGAAACAGATTTCAACTTCATAATTCGGTTTAACCTCAAGTAGAATTTTACCAGACTTGTTCGAGGAAGTGTTGATGGACAAATCGTGCAATCGGAGTTGATGAGAATTCAATCGTTGTGTCGCAGATGTAGATCTCATCAGATATCCTGGATTGAAATTGGATCCAGAAACCATGCAAACTTCGAAAGGATTCGCGGAGTGTTGTGGATAGGATTGGTAAAATTGCCATCCTTTCAATGCAAGATTTGCTGTAACAGTCATTCATTCACCTCCGGATTCCTCTTAACGATTCTACGATCGCCATACAACTTTGAAATGGCTTCAACAAGCGCCATCGATGCATTCCTTGCCTGAGTTACAGGTATCTCAGAAAACGGAACGGTTGTTGTTGGATCTGCTACGTCGAACGTATCGTCTTGGAGAGCACCCAACAGTTTCAGCAAGTGCAAAAAGGTCTGAACATGATGCCCATCAGGGTTGAGTCGGACGGCTGTATGATCATGTGGTGTCGAAAGACTCACAGCCCCCAAAACGTGGTCTTCGGGAGGTTGTGGAAGATGGATGCCGGCCTCGTCTGGTTCACTAGCCAAATCTGCCCAACCTTCAGTGTAATATCGCATTGCTAAACCTCCCACAGAGTGCCCAATGAGGAATACTTTTCCGCCCCTTTGCGAAATGATATGCTCAACTACCCGTTTGACTTGAATGGCCAAACCATCTCGCATGCTCCCGCCAGAGGGAATGTTGAGAGAGGGAATTAGAATCGTAAAGGCAGAGGAAGGGGTTCCTTCGATATCAGTAGACAGAATGCTTGTGGTCGATACTGAAACGACATCACTGAAGTCAACAACTCCGACATTCGCAGATGGCCAACCGAGAATTTGGTTCATGTTCGTTGCCATGAGGTCACATGCATTGTTACCCAACCAAAACGGCGCGACAAAGAGGACACTTGCTTCGTCGCCTGGATTCAATTGCATGAGACTGGAGAGAAATTGTGAACATTCATCTGCCACTGATTCGGTTGAAAGCACATTCAAGTGATGAGCATGATGGGACAAAGTCTGGTTGGAGTTAGCCCACAAACCATAGGGGTCACGTTGA
>CALBFP010000251.1 GCA_937894115.1 uncultured euryarchaeote | reverse complement strand
GGTTCTTTTCTTGAGTGGAGGACAAGCATCGACGACCCTTATTGAGAACATCACAGTGGTTGTTTCTGCACCGATTGGAGAGGAAATTTGCAAGGCATTGGCCGTATGGTCGCTCGCAGGAATGATCGATTCAAAAAAGCGTGGATTTCAGGTAGGATTCACGGTTGGTCTAGGTTTTGCACTTCTTGAGAATCTTCAATACATTTTGTTTAGTCTGTTCGCTGGTGAGATCATGGCTTTTTCTTATGGATTGACTTCAGTTGTGCGCGGTATTGGTTCGATACCTGGCCACGCCATGTGGACTGCATGCAGTGGATACGCTATCGGTCACATGCTTGAGCAAAATCGTCCAAAACAGCGAATTCCAGAATTTGGAAACATGAATCTTGTCGACCCACGGAATCCTAACGCTTCCCCTCAGAGCAACAAACTGTACCAAGACGTTCAGACACCTTTCCTCAACAAGCGCTCAAACCTTGAACTTCCCACCTCCTTACCTGTTATGCTTGGTATTGCAATATTGGGTCACGCTTTTTGGAACGGTAGTTCTGTACTTGTTTCTACCATCGCTTTAGGCCTCGACCCATTGTTGGGGCTTGTCATTGATTTGACTTGGATTGTTACACTCATCGCTCTCTTGTGGACGTTTGGAAGGTACGTCATTGCTGCTGCAATGGATTCTCAATAAGGTGAGGTAAATCAACGGATTACGAGGTATTGCATACGCAAAGAACAAAACCAATCACAACGGCCGTCTTATGAGGGCTGGTCATGGATTTTACCTCCGGTGGTTTCGTTGATGGGAATCTCGCCATCACATCGATTCTCATACTGTGTCTCGTTGCTGCCTCTCTCAAGGCACACATTCTTGACAAAAATGGGGTCTTCGCCGCTGCATTACTGGGATTCTTTGTGGGGAGCCTCGGGCACTGGACTTGGCTGTTGCTGCTGCTCTGTTTTCTCTTGAGCAGCCACTTGGCGACCAAGTGGAGGTTCGAAGAGAAGACACAACGTGGACTTAACGAATCGTCTGATGGGCACAGAGGCTGGGTCAACGTGGCCGCTAACGGTGGTATGCCAGCCTTGGTTGCACTGATTGCGTTCCTTCTCGAAGATTGGCAAAACGGGTTGTGGATGTTTGCTGCTGCCGTAGCGGTTGCCACCTCCGATACATGGGCCAGCGAAATCGGTTGCCTTGACGCTCGTGTCCGAATGATAACGACCTTCAAACCATGCAATGCTGGTGAAAACGGTGGATTTTCACCGAACGGCCAACTTGCAGCCGCTGCTGGAGGCCTTCTAATTGGAATCAGCACTCTAGTGGCGAGTATCATCATGTTCTCCATGGATCTAAATGAAAGCCTAATTCTTTCGGCAATCGTAGCTGGTCTCGGGTTTCTGGGTTGTCAAATCGATAGCGTCCTCGGTGCTGTGCTGGAAAACAGAGGATTTCTCACCAAGGGTTCGGTTAACGCGCTCTCCATCATAGCAGGTGTTGCTTTGATGTGGTTCTACCTCGGAACTCCGATGTAAAACGCCGCCGAGTTCATGAACTTGTTCACACTCAGCGTGTCATGCGCCATCGTTACATCATCGCAGTGCTGCTGATGGCATTGTTTTTTTCTGGGATTGCGCTAACGTCTGTTCAAGCCGTTGATAACGTCTCATACGAGGCAGGTTATGTCGAGTGGGAGATGGATTTTGAACAACGACTGTACGTCGAAGGAGAAGATGCAGAAACCTCTGTGCTGCAACGTGAGCGCCCAGATTCAACCCTTGCCTTTGCCGATATTTCACCCAACACCGGATTGGTACCAATTTTCACATTGACGTCGCAACCGTTGGTGAATTCAATGAAAGGTACCATCAACATGTCAACATACTTTAGCGCCTACCTTGTCCCACAAGCCGCTTTTGCACAGCCAACGCAATGTGTGAACCCATCCTTCCCATTCACGCCACTTGATGATTCAACGACATTGGTGATGACTGTGAGCATTTCCAACTCGAGCGCTCAAGGTTCGCAGGTCTATGAATCGACCGTTACCCACACACTCGATACCATAGATTTCAACGATCCTCAGAACTTCTCTGGCGAGATTGTGATGATGTCCATTGATTTAACAGCAGGTGCTACATTTTCGATTTCACTGAGCGCTGAACACCTCTGCGAGGGAACACTCGCCAGAGTGCAATGGGGTGGATTAGAAACCAATGCTGGTGGGATCATCATGACTGGGAAAGTCTACGAACCGTCGGCAAGCATTCGAGTTGATTCCTCACGTCGAGCGCACATCGAATTTATTCCAACCCTTCCATGGGGCATTGATGACGTTTTTGTCGAGGGAGACGGTGAGCCAGCTGTCTCTTGGGTCCTGAGAGGGCCGCTCGATGATGACGTGAAGACAAACAATGATCGAGACATGGTCATGGACAGCTCGGTCGATCGGGTTCGGATGGAGCGGAGCCTCGGAAACAATGAGACAGCGTGGATATGGACCGGTGACGAAGTCCTGCAAAAGGGTACATCAAACCTCGAAATTTGTGTCAAGACAACAAGCGGAAGCCCCAACATAGGTTGCCATGCGTTTGGTATAATTCGATTCGAGGTCCAATCCGAATCCAAAGGTTTGGCTAGTGCAGGCCTCTGGTTGAGCCTCTCGACCATCGCATGTTTCCTCGGATTTGCTTACAAAGGATTGAATGCAGAGGATCCATTTCCGCTTCCGATTCTCATCGCATTGGTGCTGATGATGCTCTTGATGCTCCCAATTGGATTTTCTCAATCGAATCTAAGCACAGAAGCACAACTTAGTGACAATGCTTTGCTCGTTGATGCAGAATTGAAGTCAAGCGGCGCTGAATTCACAACCCTCACCGAGTTGATTGGAGACGCCAATGTCCTTGCTATCGGAGTGGTCGCACCTGGTTCCGAATCTGCACAAGATCAAGCGAATGAACTTGACTTGTTACTTGGTCAACGCGATGATGTTTCAGTGGTTCAAATTGTCATTGGAGACGATTCAATGATGAGTGATGTTGATGCGTATCGAAATACAATCAACACCAGTTGGCCAATTGTTCTGGATTACAACGAAGAATTCGTGAGAACCTCCCCAACGGGGAATGCAGACGCTTTGATTCTTGTCGACAAGAGCATGCACGTCACCTGGAGTCAATCACCGACTGGTGGGGCGAAAGCCATGAACGATGCCATTGAAGCGATCAATCGAGGAGGGCCAACCAGTCTTGGAACTTACTTCTCGGTACTCTTCCCTACGGGACTGTTCCTTCTTTTCCTTGCTCTTCCTCGACAAGGCTGGACGAAGCCAGAGGAACCTCTGCCACCGGGTACGCTGTGGGCAAGCATTGTTCTTGCCGGAGGGTTGGGCGCTTTGTTGGTCCACCTTCCGCTCCTCGTCTTGAGCATCCTACCCATCGGCACATCACTGCTGCATTTGTTTTCTGTTCTGATGTCACTGTGGTTCATTTTCATGTGCGTCATGACCTTGCGTGGAGGTTCACCGATTGAAGCACAATTCCTCGGTTCGCTGATTCACGGCCGGACCCCTACCTCCTTTCAAGCGTGGCGCATGAAAGAAGACATGCAGCGCGATGTGCTCCTCGGTGTCTTCATCGGATGGTTGTCATGGATGGCTGACCCTGGTTTGTTGGCTCAAGGCGTTGGTGCAGCAGCACTCAGTGGTGGAATGGGAATCGTTCTTGCAGTACTCCTTGTTCTTGGCCACATTTTGATTGCAGGTCTCTCAATCCTTGTGCTCCGATTCATAGCATCATGGGGAGGTCCGTTCTCAAACATTTTCGGACGGGTTGGTGCAGATACATTTGCTCGCTTTACAGGACTGGTTCTTGTCCCAATTAGCCTGTGGGCTGCAATCAACGGTGTTTTGAAAATTCTATCCATAGGCGTCATAGGGAATCCTTGATTAGGGTTGATGCCCAATTTCTAAGGCATGTTCCCTCAACAGCCAATCTGGTCAAACACCCGAGTTGATTTGCTTCAACGATGCCCACGAGCGTTCGTTCTACGCTACGGTGTTGCTCAATTATCTCAAAATCATCCCAAGGGTCAAGCCCTCTCAGAGATCTTTCAAATCCAGACGCCGTGGGTTTTGTTGCACCAAACCATACGTGAAACCGTTCTCGAATATGTCGAAGATTATGCCAACGGGACAATTTGGTCAACAGGGCTTCTTTCTACAAAGTTCAAACACGGATTTACTCAACTGATCAGGAAACGCAATCAATTGATTAAGAGAATTATGGAAACAGGTTTGATGTCCCAACCAGGCTTTCAATGCACACAAGTTGAGGCACATCTCGTTGAAATGGGCACCAAGTTGTGTATCGGTTTAATTGACCATCCAGAATTTGTAAGAATCCTTGAAGTTGGTACCATTAAACGATTGGAACCCACAGATTCAATCCATCAACAAAACGTCCGTATTTACAATGCTCCCGATATAATGCACTTCAACAACGACCAACAATTCCTGATCAAAATACATCCATTCCAACAAAGGTCCAAAACCGAACTTGAACTTCAAGCATCCTTGCTCCAACTGTATGGGGACGAAAAGACAACGATTGTCTTCTTTCATTTGAACAGAAGGGTTTGGTCCTGCCGCAAGATCGTACCGAATCCAACTCAAAAAAATCAAGCAATGGGCATCGTAGACAAGGACATCAAGCACATGATGAATGCTTTCTTTTCGGTTGGAAAACACAACGACTTGAGTAAAGTACCTTTGGCGGATTCGTATCGGTCCTGTATGCACTGCAATGTACGATCGCTGTGTCCAACCCGGGACGGTTACGAGAGAGCGAAAGCTGAACAGCGAGCCTTGATGTGCCAGAAAGGGACCTCCGTCGTAGAGTATATATAGTCTCGAAGACGAATTTTAACCCCTGTGGGATTTCCTATGTTCTAGCGGCCTCGAAATTTGCGAATACAAAGATGAGTGTTTGGCGGAAACGCCCGACATTAGTCGAAAGCAATAGAGGAAAAAAAGCATGAACAACAATCGTAAAAACAAAGGAAGAAAGAAACGGACAGGGAGAAGAAACAGCAAAATGAACTACGACCAAACAACAAAAAAACAGGTCAAGTTCAATTCCAAAAGCAACAAAACCACCAAACGTTGCTGCAAGAATTCATTCGGCGAACAACTGATGAACTTGAGAATGTTTGGTGAACTGCAAGGATACTGGAAGGGACGAAACCTCAAAGCATTAAGAGGTTCAATCATCTCACGACTCCCCGAAGCGTTTGTGAAGAAATACCGCAAACACATGGATCACTTCGTAACATACTTGGAGAACGAACTCAAAGGATAAACACCGAACAACAAAAGGCCCCCAAAAGCCTTGGATTTTGGACCAAATGAGCGTAAGCCAGAGGCGATACTCTATGGGCCGCTTAACCAAGGCTTGCCCATGGATAAGGGTGTTCAGCGACAGTATGCCCCATCCTCAATCTGTTTTGGCTGCGGCCCTGCCAATGAAAAAGGACTGCAGATCGATTCGTATCGAAAAGGCAACGGTTTGGAATTGAAATTCACACCGTCAGAAGAACATCAAGCATTTCCTGGTATGGTAAACGGAGGAATTATCGGAACGTTACTCGATTGTCACGGCAATTGGGCTGCAGCCATCGCTCTCATGGACCAACACGGTTTGGATGAGCCACCGTGCACCGTTACGGCATCCTATTCTGTTTCTCTGCGACGACCGACACCGCTTGGGGTTGAATTGCATGTTGAAGCCTACCCCGAAGAAATTGGTGAAGATCGCGTTCATGTTCGTATGGAGCTCAAAGCCAACGACAAGCTGTGTGCTACGGGAAAGGGATTGTTTGTAGCGGTGAAAGAAGGGCACCCTGCTTATCACCGGTGGAGTTGAGATGTTTTCATGGCCAAACCATCCAAGATGCAGACTAATGCTTTGTTGCAATTGAAACATGAGGTCATCGACCAGATGGTTACCATGAATTATTGGGAAGAAGAGCGGATTCATCCGCTCTTTGACATCCCACTTGCAGTGCTCAGAAAAAACGCTACGCAACGTCATGGAGTGACTCGCTTTCGTCGAGGTGCGAATGCATCTCAACTGAATACTGAGGATGTTGAAACAATCGATCTCCACCCACACTTGTTGCATGAAGATTGGAACGATTATGCTCGGTTTGTTTTGTATCATGAATATCTTCACGCTCTAGGCAATCGATTTCATGACGCAACGTTTCGTAAGCTGGAAAACCACTGGCCGTTTTCAGGCTCCCAACGTGGACGTGAATTTACACAGTTCCTGCGACAGCGTTCTGCAACATGGCTGTGGGTTTGCACAACCTGCAACAAGAAATATCCTCGAAAACGAAGGTCAAACGGCCGTTTCAGATGTCGAGCGTGCTCAACGACTCTTGTCGATGTTGCAAACATGCAGGAAACAAACTAAACAAGGCATCATAACTCGGAGAGACAGGGTCATCGCATGCTATCGAGGTTTCGTTGGGCAATCCTCATGGCTCTTCTTTGCACCATACCAACTCAAGTCAACGCCTCTTTGACCGATGCAGAAACAGGTTCTGTCCTCTATTTTTCATGCGATTCCGATGATCTTTGTCAATTAACACCGATTCCAATAGGTGAGGAGATTGTAACCGGTTCTGTCCAAGCCAACCCATTGTTCACAGAATCTGTAGCAATTGAATTTGATATGTTTCCTGAACAAACCGAACTTGCCGTCCTTCCTGATGTTCTTGATGAATTGATCATCGACTTGCGTGTCCAAGGTGACGCAGCAGGTGTGTACACGCCTGAACTGGAGGTCAAACTGATCATCGGTTCGAGCGTAACAACACTTGAGTCGGGCGGCTCTGAGTTGCCCACAATCGGTTCTGAGACAGGTTATCGATGGGTTGATGAGCCATTGAACCTAGAAAATGGAAGACTTCTTTGGCCAGGCGATGTTGTTCGGGCTCGAATCGTTTTTACCATCGACCGTCCGTCTACGTGGGAATTGCATTTGCGCGGTTCCTCCTTCCTCGATTTGAACATCGCTTGGTCGGAAAACATAGCCGCAAAGGATGTGGACGAGCCGACGAGTGCACTGCAACCAAAATCAACCGCTCTTGAAGAAGTCCACTACGGAGCCCTCGTCGATGACGATTCCGATTGCTGGTCCTTTGAAATTGAACCGAATGAAATCATTCGAATTCTCGTTCAATGGGAAGATGTTCCACTTGAGTTGCAGCAGAGTAACGGGCTTCATCGATTGCGAACTTCCAACGGTCTCCAAGTCCAATCACCAGAAATCGTCACCAAAGCAGAAGGTGATCAGGTCACCACAAGTTACCGCTGGAGAGCGCTGGATCCCGGTTCCTACGTATTTTGTTTGAACGGTCAAACCGATCGTTTCCAACCCTACATTTGGAGCGGCGTTTATGCTGTGGAGAGCAAAGGACCAACCGATTCCTCAGAGTTTGAAGGCAAGGTCGAGTACAGAACTCAATATTTCGATTTCTCAGCGGGAGAAGAACGACAACTTGAACCACATAGCGGACTTTACATATTCCCTGTTGTCGGATTCCTCATTTTTTTCGTGACTCAATTGTATCGAAACCCTAGCTCAAAACCCAAGCGTATGGCTCTGTTGGTTCCCTCAATCGTTCTTTTAATCCTGAGCGGTATTGTAAACCCACTCTGGGCAATGGCTGATGAAATTCAATCCGAATCCGAGTGGTCCATTGACCAACTTCTGGAGCAGAGAGTACAGCAATTGTGGGATGTTTCAAGCCCTGCTACACCCGAAGCAACGATGATTGAGCACGTTGGTGCCACGTTTGGTATCCGAAACAGTGAGCGTTTGAATCTGTGGTTGGAAATCGAATCAGCCTATGAGAGAGACGACGGAAGATGGCAACTGCAGGTAAATGGAATTGATGACATTCGCTTGGATCAGCTCATCTTTAACCAAATTTCTGAGGCTCGAGATGGACGCATAATGGACGGATTGGATGAACACATTGTCCAATTTTCCATTGTTGCCACACGAGCGTTACTCCTTGATTTGATGATGTTGGAAGCGCTTCTCGTGGTTGATGAAAAGCCAACCACCTCGATTTACCGTATTGAAACAACGATGATTGAAACAACGTCGTTTGGTTCACTCACATCACCAACCTGGTCGACTCGGCCTGCAGGAATCGACGATGCATCATGGAAGCGATTGCAGACCGCCCTTTATCCCGACAGAATCACTGTGACATTGTGCGATTGTGCTCTTGATCTCCTCGATTTACAAATTGAATATTCGACCCAATTTGATGTTGAAGACTCGCCTCCCTTCAACGCATTACGTTCCTCCAGTGGCTTTATCCCCTATGCTGGAGTTGTCACTGTCGTATGCCTAGCCATCGGATTGACGTTCGTCCTCAACGACGAACATCGAAGAAGAAAAGCCAAGCGTTTGTCCAAAGCCTATCAAACCAAAGATTCAATTTGGACTTCAGTCTTCTGAGGATGTCTTCTTTGCCTTCTCGGAGATGTCCTCTGCGTCTTCATCGCTGATTCCTAACGCACTTTGGAACCGCTTCAAGTCGATGAGTTCATCTTCTGTGATGATTCCATCTCCCCATGCTTCTTCGTACGCCTTCGTGAGGAATTCTTTGTACGCGTCTGGATTAAGGAGGACATCGCGAATGAGACCGTGATCGACGCTTCCTTGCGATGCTGCGGATGCGGTCAACTCCATCATAGCGGCAGAACGTCGCATTTCCTTGACAGCCATGTCCTTGAGTCCGTGACCGGCCCATACTGCACCGGCTGCAATAACAGCTGCTGCAAACCATCGCATCAGATCAGGGTCAACCAACTCACCGGGTGTCACAAGATGAAAAAGGCCGAGAACGGCCATGGCAGCACCGCACATGACTTCGAACCAATCGTTGAGATCGGGTTCATCTGAAAACACAGACAGGCGTTGTTCGACTAAGAGTTCGGATTGGTCGTCCATAAACTCCGTAGAGACTGGAAGGTCTTATGCGTGTCGGCATCGAGGATAAAGCGCATTCCTTTTCAGCCGTTGGCACAACCTACGGTCATGGGCGAGGGAGAAAGGCATCTGCGAAACCTCTCTTTGCCTGTTCAAGCCATTGAATTTTTTGCAACGAATTGGGGAATCGAACGTTTGCATCCTCCCCAACATGATGCAATGAAGCCATTGTTTGAACGGAACAATATCTTGCTCGCAATTCCAACTGCTTCAGGCAAGTCACTCGTTGCTTACATAGCGATTATCAATCAACTCCTTACCGTTAATCCTGGCTCAAGAGCCGTTTACATCGTACCTCTCAAAGCTCTTGCGAGTGAAAAATTCGATGAACTGAAGGCGTTGGGGCAGCATTTGGGACTGAAGGTCGGACTTGGAATCGGTGATGCGACTGCTGAAGCCAAAAACATCGATGATTCTGACATCCTCATCTGCACATCTGAAAAGTTGGATTCGCTGATGAGAACGCGCTCCGAATTGATGAGCAACGTATCCATCGTGGTTGCGGACGAATTTCATCTGTTGCACGACGGTTCTCGTGGACCCACTCTTGAGATCAACCTGACCAGGTTACGCACCTTGCGACCGAACGCTCAACTGATTGCATTATCAGCAACGGTCGGAAATTGCGAGGCACTCGCCGAATGGCTTGATGCGAGTTTGGTTCAATCCGACTGGCGTCCGGTGGATTTGGAGTATGCTACCCTACACGATCGGCATTTAGAACCACGAAAAATACAATCCTCATCGGTTGATTCATCCACACAAGCACTGTCTCCTCCCCGACATCTCGAAGGACCTCTCAGTCATCCAACCTGGATTGTTGTTCAAGACACCATCGAACACGGTGGACAAGTCCTGATTTTTGTTGGAACTCGACGAAGTGCACAATCTGAAGCCAAGAAACTGTCCGAACGGGTGAAAAAACGCTTCGCTAAAGACGATCCAGAGCGTTTGCTTGAGTTGGATAAACTCGCAGAATCCCTCGAGGGAAGAACGCAAACCAGTATGGGCGAACTCCTCGCACAGTGCCTGCGGGGAGGCGTAGCCTTCCATCATGCAGGCCTTACACACCGTCAACGGCAGACCATTGAATCCGCTTTCAAAGACGGTCTTGTCCTTGCTTTGTGCGCAACTCCAACACTTGCTGCCGGCGTCAACCTTCCAGCCCGTCGGGTTCTGGTTCGTGACATCAAACGTTGGGACGATGGAATGAGCCGCCCTTTACCGGTAATGGAAGTGCACCAAATGCTTGGCCGTGCAGGAAGGCCCCGTTATGACCCCATTGGTGAGGCATGGGTTTTGTGCAAAGGAACGGACGGTTGGCAGGTTGCAGACGATGTCAGCGAGCGTTATTTCTTCGGCCCCATCGAAGACATATCCTCAAAGTTGTCCGCTGAGCCTGCAATGAGAATGCATCTCCTGTCCTGTGTTGCGACTGGAGGTTTGGTTCATCGCGAAGCGATCGGTTCGTTCTTCGATGCGACGTTCTTGGGTGCGACCATGCCCTCCAGTCAATTGCAAGAACGTCTCGATTCTATGCTGGATTGGTTGGTCGAGGAACGCTTTCTAAGGAGGCTCGGAGTGGATGATTCATACGAATTACGGCGCCAGAACCAGGCGATGGATGAAGATGAGACATGGGATGATGAGGTTCCCTCATGGGTGAGCGTGGCTCAAGATTCGGGAGGTGTTACGCTCAATGAAGAAACCACAACCGCACCGCTGCGTTCATCGCACGGCAAACCCTCCCTCGGATTTGTCTCTGCAACATCTCTGGACAACGTTGGTGGATGGAATGATGCTACCGTTGAACCACCTGCAATGAAATATGAGGCAACCGCAATTGGTGAGCGCGTTGCACAATTGTATCTCGATCCGCTCTCGGCATCGATTCTGCGTACAGGCATGCGTCGTGCCGTTCGACGGATGGTTCGTCAAGACGGTCCTGTAAGTGAATTTGGACTGACCCACCTTGCATGCAGCACACCGGATTTTGCTTCTCTATGGGCTAAAACGGCCGACCTCACATTCGGCTCAGATTTGCAATTGAAAGCTGCTGCAGTCGAAGATGAACTCCTGCACGACATTCCATACGAGGAGCGCCATCTTGGCCTCGTTAAATCTGCATGGTGTTTGGAACACTGGTTTGAGGAAGAGACCCTAAGAGATATTGAGAAGCAACTTGACGTTTCCCCAGGTGACGTTCATCATCGTGTGGATTTGATGGAATGGTTGCTGTATGCCGGCCGTGAAATCCTACTTAGCGATGACGTCTTTGCTGATGAACACATGCCGATCCTTGCCGAGTTGTCCACTGCTCTTGATACCCTTCGACAACGTGTTCGTCACGGATGCAAGGCTGACTTGTTGAGACTGGTCAAAATCCGTCACGTAGGGAGGCAGCGGGCTCGTTCGCTTGCATCCATTGGAATACGGACACCAAAGGATGTCCTGGCAATGACTCGAGGGGACCGACAAAAAATCGCATCATGGAGAGGCTGGGGTCCAAAGCTCGTTGAGAACATATTAACCGAAGTGAAAAAGGTCGCTCAATCTGAACAACGACAGGCTCCGAGGAAGAATCGCAGTGACGATTTGCCGCTCGATGGAGAGGATTGGGCGTAGAGTTCATGACCAATGATGGTACAGGTCTCCGCAATGTGGGATACATTTCCATGTTGGTCATGGGAGAGTAAGGAGCCTATCGATCTGTCCTCCTTCGTTACGACATTCCAAAAGATCGTACCAAACAACCGCTGGGTTTTCTGTAGGTCTGAAGTCGCTCAAACAACCCGTCAATTGTGGACGGCTACAACCGTAAGCAACCGAAATACCGAACGTGGGACAGCGCAAGCACGTTCCCTCGATGCTGAATTTTTGAGAGTTCTTGCAGGAACGCACAATGTTTCTGAGGCTTTCAAACGGGCAGGTCTTGCAAACGGTTCAACTGCAGGTTGGCTTCTCCATATTCCCGACCAATCCTTAGCGTTGGATGTCGAATCAATGAAACATGATGCTGAGAGCCTGCTTGCAAATCTGGGTCTGGACATGACTTCTGAAACCCTAAAAATCAATGCCAACGGCGCTCGAACCCTTGGCATCTCCTTGGATGACTCTCTTGATTCAAGCCGCATCGAAGCCTCTTTGATTGGTCATATTCTCCTCTCCGATGTTGGCAAAGCCCAATAATGGATTGGTCACAAGGAGGGATGTGATTTCACAGTTGCATCACATTGATTGAAAAGAGGAACGTCTCAATGGTTGGAGCAAAGAGTTCAAACACCCCCCTGTACAAGGACGCTCATGGTCATCCAATCTCAAAATGCGCCGGACCACGTTCGCTCAAACAAGTATCTCGATCGTACCCGAATGAACAATGCGCTTCAGCAAGCCTTGGGTTTCGGAGCAAGTTATGCTGAAATCCGATTGATGGCTGAGACAACCTCATCGGTTCGCCTCAAAGATGGACAATTGGAACACGCAATCCCGGGGCAAGAAATTGGGGCGACACTACGAATACTCGCAGATGGCGCATGGGGCGTCCATTCCACCACAGATGTTTCCAACATTCCCAATGAAATCGAAGCGACTGTCAAACTCGCACGTGCGGTTGCCGCCCGTCGACCGAGCGGCTCCAAACCCATACAACTCGCCGAAATTCCAGTGCTTGAAGATGAGATTCATTGGAGGCCCAAAAAAGACGTTCGCGACACAAGCTTGGAAACCAAGTTGGAAATGCTGCAATCGATTCATCATTCTGCAAACGATGATGATCGCATCATCTCAGTATCGTGTGGTTGGTCTGATGAGCATTTGCATACGGAACTTTTGACAACCGAAGGCATGGACCGAACATGGTCGTTCCAGCGCTCACTGGTCAACGGCATGGTTACAGCCCGTGACGGAGGCGCACCTGTGTCCTATAGAATGCGTCACGGTGGCGAAGGTGGGCTCGAACTTATCGAGGCATGCGACCTCGGCAATCTAGGTGAACAGGCCCGCATATCTGCACTTCGATTGCTTAAATCAGAACGTGCCCCAAGCGGCAAGTTGCCATTGGTCGCCGACCGAGATTTAACTGGAGTCTACATTCACGAAGCACTGGGTCATCCATGCGAGGCAGATCTTGTCGCTGCTGGCGATTCGTGTTTGGACGGTAAACTCGGCCAAAAAATCGGCAACGAAATCGTCACCGTCATCGACGATCCAACGATTCGAGGCGGTTATGGCTCCTATCCAATCGATGATGAAGGATTGGAAACCGTCAAGAAGACGCTCATCAGAAACGGAATTTTGACAGAATACCTCAACCATCGAGAAACTGCTCATCATTTTGGAATTGAACCAAATGCAGGAGCTCGTGCACAAGACGGATTGCATCATCCACTGGTACGCATGTCAAACACCATGATCATGGGCGGTTCATTCAACGACATCGATGAACTTGTGGAAGACATTCACTACGGTGTGTATGCTTGCGGCACCCGCGGTGGGCAAGTAGATACGGGTCGTGGCTCCTTCCAATTCGCTGCTCAGGAAGCGTATCTCATCGAAAACGGCGAAATCACGAAACCGCTTCGAGACGTAAGCATAAGCGGTTTAACACTTCAAATCCTCAACGATGTTGACGGATTGACAAAGGACGCTCGGCTCGCAAGCCCTGGTATATGTGGCAAAGGACAAACCATTCCAGTTGGTGATGGTGGTCCAATCATGCGCATCCGTGAAGCTTTGGTGGGATGAGCAATGATTCCAGACGATGCTATCGAACGGTTGCTTGATGGCTGTGAAATCATCGCTAAACAGTGCGAAAGCCAAGGCATTAGCCAATGGGAAATTGTTGCCTCTCAAGGCTACGGTCGAACGTTGGATATCGAGGCTGGTCGAATTTCTCTCGCGTCAGGAGGAGGCGAGGGTGGATTCGGTGTACGTGTCGTCGAAAACGGTCGATACGGATATGCACATCTTGTCGATCCAAGTGGGTCAGAGCACGCCGTTTCCCAGGCTTTATCCATCGCCAAGGCCAGCCCAAAAATCAAAGATTTTTCACTACCGAATGCAGAGGGCGCTCAACCTGTTGGAGGGATGAGCGACGATGCTATACTCAAATTATCAGCCGAGGATTTGTTGACCCAAGGCGATGACATCATCGCAGAGGTTGCATCCCTCGATGAACGGGCGGTCGTCATCGGAGGTGGGATCGGTGCAAGTGTGGAAGCCAGTGCGATGTCTTCGAGTGAAGGTATTGAAGCCTCAGGAATCAAAACCTCCCATGGCCTTGGCGTGCAAGTCTCCATCGAAGCCGATGGACAAATGACCAGCGCTTGGGAAAGCTCCTCATCGCGTAAACTCATTTCTGGAATCCCAAGTTGTGTACCCTTGGCTGTGGAATGGGCTCAAAAAACTCGAAACCCCATTCCGGTGGAAAACCAACCGACGGATGCTGCCATCCTTATGACTCCTCAGGGTATCAGTTCCTTGTTTTCCAACATCATTCGTCCATCCGTACTAGGAGAAAGGATGGTTCGAAAAGAATCGTTTTGGTCTGGAAAAATCAACGAAACCGTTCTCGATGATCATCTCACCATGCTCGACAATCGTCGGATGGACGGTGGTTTTGCGTCGTCCGCACGAGATGGTGAAGGCGTTCCGACATCATGCCATACCGTTGTCGAGAACGGTGTTCTTCGAAAGATGATTTGGTCGACCCGAGATGCTGCAAAAAACGTGGCTGAAGGGCGAATCGAATCAGCGGCAACAACCGGTTCTGCAACACGAAGAAGTCACATGTCACCACCAACAACGGGATGCGGTGACGTCCAACTCCTCTCATCGCGCAAATCACAATCGAGAGATGAATTAATGCAAACGATGGACAATGGATACATCATTCACAGTGTCATGGGAGCGCACACAGCAAATCCAACGAGTGGAGATTTTTCCGTAACGACGAGCACAATTCTCAAGGTTGAAGATGGAGAAGTTCTGGGTGCTTTGAAACAAGCCGGCGTTTCTGGGAATTTGTTCCAGGCCATTTCAAACGGCGTCCACCTTGGCCCTCAATCCACAACGTCTGGAGTTTCAAGCACCGGAAGCAATCACCTCTCAGACATCCTTTTTTCTCAAGGAATGCGTGTAAATCCCGCCTGATTACAGGAGGGGATTGTTTATGACCCCTCGTCATTGTTGATTGGTTCCATGGAGGTCATGGGAGTGTATCGTCTTAACCAATCCGCACAAAAGCCCGCCGCCTGTTCTCCGCACAGGCTTAATCGAAATTTTACGCCTGGCGGAGGTGAAAATCATGGACGATGATGATCGCTATAACGACCACGTCTCTGCAGTTCTTCAAGAATGTCCTGGTGTAGACCGTGAAGAGGTCAAAGCAGCATTCAAAAAATACGAGGAGGAGTTTTTCATCCCTCCGCAGGACGCCATACGTTCCATAATTCGACGTTTCAAGAGTGAAACGGATGTGGCGCCAAAAACCAACGCAAACTCTGGTCAAACCGACCGGCCAACAAAAAAAGTCAACCGTCTTTCCGAATTGAAATCCGACGATCGCGATATCGAGATTGAAGTTGAAATTATCTCTCACAACATACGTGAACAAATGGTCCGCGGCGAATCCAAATCGATTGCCTTCGGGCTCATTGAGGACGACCCTTGGCAAGAAGGAAACGGAGAGCGCACACGTTGGGAATACAAAGACTGGGGCAACAACAGCAACATCACACCAGGCTCCGTAGTCCGCATTGAAGGTGCTTCGGTGAATGAATACCAAGGGCGCATGTCACTGAACATCAATCAATCGTCTCGTGTTGCAGTTTTGCGTGAAGGATCTCGTCCTGTTGTCGCTCCAGGAGAGCCCATCGATATCTCAGATTTGCCAAACGATGGATACGTTTGCATCGTTGGACGACTTATGTCTTCACGAGCAGACCAGATTCACCGCAGAGATGGGAGCGGCAGTATCGACGTCGTCCGTGGCCGGATTGCGGATGAATCCGGTGCGATTGGATTCCTTTCTTGGGAGCCTTTCGATTTCGAAGTGGGTACTCTGCTCAAAATTGACGGTGCGCAAGTGAAAACCTTCCGAGACACACCAGAACTTAATTTCGGACGAACAACAAAAATTGAAACGTATCATGATGCATCTTTCGCAGATACTGATGCACTCAAACAAGATATGGTTTCGACCATCAGCACGCTTCGAGACGGTTCCAAGGACGTTGAAATCGTCGTTAGCATTACTGCATGGGAAAAGCGGACATTCAACAAAGACGGTGAGGAGCGCTACTTGTGGTCAGGACAAATTGCTGACCCCACGGGTCAATGCAGGGTAAGTGCATGGACCGACCTTCCAATCGATGACTCCAAACTACCAATGACAGTTCGCATTACCGACGCAAGAGTTCGAGCTTGGCAGGGAATTCCCGACATCACAATCGATCGTGAGGAACAACTTACAATTCTCGAAGAGACCCCATGGGAAGGAGATATCGATCTTGAGAATCTCAAAATCGAGGTTCCGTTGGACGAACTTGTTTCAGGACCAAGTCGAGTCGGCATCACAACACGTGGAACCATCGTCTCTGTGCGGGAAGATTCAGGAATCATCATGCGCTGTGTTGAATGTCGAAGAGTCCTTCGCGACGGAAAATGCTCTGATGAAAAATGCCAAACCATGACTGTCGAAGGGAAGGAAGATGTACGTTTACGATTGGTTTTGGACGACAAAGCCGCGACCTGCGCTCTGTTGATTGCGAAGGACGCTGCACTGGCTTTGCTTCAAACCGAGCATGATGCGATGGTAGACGAAATTCAAGCGAACGGAAAAACAGCGTACGTACAATCGATTCGAGAGAAACTCCTCGGGTGTGAAGTTGAGGTGAAGGGCCGCATTATCAACGACGGACAGGGTTCGATGATTTTGTGCGATGGAGCGAACATTGCAGAATCAGATACCGGTTTAATCGCAACCGAACTTCGAGCCAAGTGGGGGTTGCAATGATGACCCCCTCACGACAAATTCAACGTCAGCCTGCATGGTTCATGCTTGCATCAGAATTTGGTGAGTCTACGCTCAATGAGAAAGGATCTGGAGAGTTTGACCCGACATTCGTCATTACAAAACTCGGTGCGAAAGTCAACCGTGTCATACTTTCAGGCCTTGTCGAGCGCCTTGAATTGCGTGAGACAAGCAACGGATCGCAAATGTACCAAGGACAGATACGTGACCCCTCTGGGCTATACTACTTCTCTGTCGGAGAATACGCAACAGAATCAATGCGTGAATTTGTGATTCAGTTGCACGATAAAGTCGAATCCGGTGAACCCGTTTTGCTGAGTATGACGGCGAAGGCCCGTTGGTACCAAACGGACGAAGGGGCCGTTTACACCTCGATTCGACCCGAAGAGGCAGCTGTTGTTTCACGGGAACGATACGCCTCTTGGCTTGTTCGTGCTTGTTCTGAAACACTTGAGCGACTCGACCAACATCAAAAATCGCTCAACTGTGAACCCACCAAAGAAGCCATGATGCAGCAAGGAATACCAGCGAAGATGATTGATGGATTGATTGCAGCCAATGCCCATTACGGACAAATCGACACAGAAGGATATCGCCTCAACGTCATGCAGGCACTCGACATAGCGGAAGGTAAAATGGCCGCAGCAACAACGGCACCGCCGAAGCTCGAACTTTCGGATTCAACGACTGAAGACGAAGTCAAAACCGATGGAGTAGACCTGCAATCGGTTATTTTGGAGTGCATACAAAGCATGGACAATGGAGAAGGCGTCGATTTTGAATCCTTGGTGCGCAATCTCTCGTCACGAGGATTCACCCGTGAACAGTCGGAAGCAGAACTCGATGCGATGAGCGATGATGGCACACTGCATGAGCCTCGATTCGGCTGGTTCAAAATTGTGGCTTGAACAAATTGTTCCATTACATTCAAATCTCGCCTACCCCCTCAAGCGTCTAGGGGTCATCATGGCAGGCATGGATTTCTTCATTCGACCGGCAACTGGAACAGGTTCTGCAGATTGGATTCGAATTCCAAACGCAGATATCGACATCAAAATTACAAGGCGTCTAACACGGACCATCATTCGTGGAGGAGAGGGCGACAATCTGCATGATGAGGGCGCTGAATCGACCATATACACGGTTCGAGGTATCTTGTCCATCGACGACTACAAGAAGATTCTGAAAATGTTTCGATCAGGTCAACCCTTCATTCACGATCCGTTCGAGGAGCGCGATGTCAAGGTGATTTTTGCTTCTCTTGAATACGAAGGATCTACAGAAAAATTTGTGTTTGAACTAATTGAAGACGTTATTTGAGGTGGAAACGATGCGAAAACTTGACGAAAAACGTGAGGTCCTCTACGTGATTCGTGCAATGGACGTCCTCATGTCGTCGGGTATCGGATTGGAGGCAACCATTCACAGTATATCGCAAGGTGGATACGGAGTTATTTCCGAAGATTTTGGTAGCATGATGGACAAAGTTCGGAAAGGTGGTCGACCCTTGGAAAAAGAAATCAAGGCTCTCATGGGCAAGGTGGAGACAGAAGGATACCGCAGATTGCTCAACATCATGCACATGAACATTACACAAAACACAGACATCATTGACACACTCAAAAAGCAAGGAAGTCGTATGGAAGAAGAGCGTACAGAAGATGTAAAAAAGTACATTGAAGATCTGAGTGGTGTACCAGAATCCTTGCTCTCAATAGGAATGATTGGTCCAATCATCCTGTCCGTTTTTGGTTTGTTTCCGCAGTTGATGGGGGGTGATGGAATGGGAGACATCATGCCCATTCCAGAACAATCAACAATCAACGTCGTCCTCAACATCGGTCTTTTCCTCACACTGTTTGCAATGATTATGATCGGTTTGAAGACGCACACGAAAGATCCAGGATTGTGATACCGTGTTGTTTCGTTTCCTCGAATCGTTTAGCAATCAACCGATGATGTTGATGCTCGGTGTTGTTGGCCTTTCAATGATTGGAGGTGGTATACCACCGATTCGAGAACGCATTCGCCGCCGAAAAATCGAAAACGCTCTTCCCTCATTCTTGGAAGGTTTATCCGACGAGGTTGGTGCGGGACTGGGTATTCAGGAAGCCATGCAGCACCAAGCAAAATCTGCTCCTGCTCCACTTGGGCCGCTTCTTGAAGAGACCCTAAAAGAAAGCCATTCAAGTTCTTTTGATGCTGCACTCTCAAGTTTTGCCACGAAGACCCGCTCTTCACAGGTGCAAAGGGTCATGCATCTGCTTGAAACAGCAATCGAGCAAAACGCTCCACTTCAAGACATTCTGATGAACCTGTCCATGGATTATGAACGCCTCAACGTCTTGATGAACAAACGGGAATCTGAGCTTCAAGGGCGTGGAATTCTCATCGTTTTGTTCGTTTGCATCGGCTTGCCTGGACTTATTGGTTTCCTCGTTGGGCTTTTCACACCAGCGTCAGCTGGTTTCCAAATCGAGGGATTTCTTTCAACCTTTAGCCTCTTCTTTGCAGCTGCAAGCGCTGTAGGTGTGGCCGTTTCCGGTCGAATGCTCGGCCGAATGCGAGACACCATGTGGTTTGTCCCGGGATGGATGGCAATGTCGATGTTTATTTTCTTGGGCGCAACAAAAATGCTTGGAGGTTGAAACATGTCTGAACAAATAATTGAACAATACGGTAACGTAACAATCTACACCGAATCGAATCACCCCTCACCAATTTATCATGTTGAGGGTTCCGTCGCCCCAAACCCTCACGGCGACCTCGCAGTCTTGTTTGAAGACGACAATTTGGAAGAAGTGATGTACAACGGTGGTACGCAATGCGTGAAAGTGGCGCATCGTAAGCACGGCATGTGCCGCACGAACGTGTGGATTAACGATGAAGCAGGGCTCCAGATTGCCAAAAACATTGCAGCGTTTACCAATGTTCCACTTGGTGATGGTCCTGGAATGGTTCCCATTTTCGATGGTCGACTTCCTGATGGATCTCGTGTTAACGGTACGATACCTCCCGTCTCTCCCGATGGACCAACACTCACCATCCGGAAATTCAAGGAGGACCCACTAACGATGATTGACTTGGTGAAATTTGGCACGGTCAATTCTCGATTGGCTGCGATGATGTGGGTGTGGATTGAAGGTCTGGACAGTCGACCAGCGAACTTTGTTATTGCTGGTGGAACCGGTTCCGGTAAAACCACTACACTGAACTGCCTGGGCATGTACATTCCATGGCACCGGCGCCTTCTCACGGTTGAGGATACCGCTGAGTTGCAAGTGTATCACGACCACTGGTTGCGAATGGAAACCCGTCGAGAGCGACCGGACGGAACGCCTGAAGTGGACATGAACGATTGTCTGAAATCCAGTCTGCGTATGCGACCCGATCGCATTATTGTTGGAGAAGTTCGAGGTCCTGAAGCTGCCACACTTCTCACTGCAATGAATACAGGACATGACGGTTCGTTTGGAAGTCTTCACGCTAACACTGCTCAAGAGACCGTCACACGAATGATCAATCCCCCGATGAACGTTCCACCAATTATGCTTACTGGACTTGATCTCATTATCATTCAAGCTCGTCTGCACGTGAACGGTAAAACCGCACGTAAGATTACTGAAGTTGCTGAAATAGCCGGTATGGAAGGCTCCAAACCTCGATTGAACACGATCTGGAAGTACAATGCTGCGACCGATCAAATCGAAGAAACAGGAATTCCATCGAATCTACGGGAAGTTATTTGCCGTGCTGCTGGTGTTTCGCCAGATGTGTTTGAAAAACACGTTCAACAGCGACAACAAATCATTGAAGACTTGATTGCCCGAGACATCACTGACATTCAATCCGTAACAACGGTTGTCCAGAATTTTTACGCACAAAATCATCATTGATGATCTTGAAGACGAAGTCGTGACAACAGCGCATCAACTCGATCAATTTGTCCGCGCACATCTCCGACTCGACTTGAAGCATCAGCAACAGATTCTGCGACCTGCATCTCGGGTTCTTCAACGTCGATATCTTGCGGTTTGAATGTCGCAGCAAGTGCTTTGAGTTCCGCTACAATTGCATCAACCTGATCATCACTTACCAATATTCCAGGGGCAAGACGAGGTATTTGACTCGGTGTCAAGTAACCAAGCTCTGTTCCTACAATGCCTGCGCATGCCAAGACGCGTGGGCGTAATTCTGCAGTGTTGACAAGATAACCCTTCGATTCAAGGAATCGGATGATGAGGCTTTGCTGTGCTTCTGAAAAATCTCCTTCACTTGACTCAAGAACGGTTTCTACAAGCGATTCAAATGAAGGTAAATTTCTCTCAAGTCGTTCAATGGTTCGGCGTACATCATCGGGTAAATGTACAGCTCCATGGTAGAGGATTCGAAGCATTCGATTTCGTCTTGCTGCAGATGGGTCTTGCAACTCTTCAGCTTCACTGATCTCCAAGTGTAGGTCGAACAGTGCGTGCAATCGTCCGGATACTGCAGGACTCCTCAAATCCAAACCAAGCCCTCTTGCTTCTTCTTCAAATTCCATTCGAGCCTGCACGAGATTTCCACGACGACCTGCAACAATTTCAGGTATCCGTTCCCTCAATTGTGGGCGCATTTGTTCAAACAAACGGATTGCTTCTCGTTCTGACCATGAACCTGGTTTGTTGGATAGGGCGTGTTGTTCTTGCTCAGATCGGAATGCTGTTTCCATAATTATGGTTCGGATAGTGTCTTGAACGCGAACCAACTCAACAGAAAATCCGTGGTTGGAGAGACTCATGATGAAGGAATCCATGTCCTCCACATCGGTTGTGCTGCCAACAAGTAAGAAATCTCTCGCTGCGGCTTCAACTTCTGCTCGACGTGAAGAAATCTCCAACAATGCGGCCTCCTCTTCGAGTGTTGGTTCTTCGGATGAGAGTTCTTGCATCATTGGCGGAATCGGTTGTTCATTGCCCTCGTTTTGCCCTGATAGGCCCTTTTCTATAGATGCAGCAACTTCGGAAAGCGAAGTGTCATCGAAGGTTTCTTCAATCGTTTCAATCAATTCCGACTCCTGTTCAAAGGTCCATCCCTCTGGATGTTCACTGACGAAATCTTCGACAGTTTGCGAAATTGTAGATACTTCTGTTTGCTGTTCGTCGTCCAAATGACTGGGAGATGGAATTACTACTGTTCCTCCTCCTCGCTTAAGTGAACGCTTTATTGTACCCCAATTTTTGTGCTGGGCAGAAAGAACGCCCGCTACTCGAATGAGAAGTGTTTGACGATTCCCCGATCGCGGCAATTCTAAGGCTTTGCACAGGCCATGGAGTTCTTCTTTGGTCATTTTGTCAAGGTTATCCTCTTTGAGTTGCTTTGGATCGTGGTTCAGATGCAGATAAAGACGCTGACGTCGGGTTCGAAGCGATCCCGTTTTCTTTATTCCGAAAACACCGAGTAACTTCCCAAGGTCATTGTTGAGTATGTTTTTGAGACCATCCAATGTTAAGTCCCATTCTGGGAGAATTAAATCGCGAATTAACTGAGCACGAAGATATTCAACTGAACCGTTTTTTGCAAGTCCATATGCTGATGCAATCTCCTTGAGGTCTTCAAGACGCGCTTGATAGAGCTCTGATAGAAGATTGGGACGATTGCTCATCAGTTCACCTATGCTTGGTTGTTTCCTTACAGTATATGTGGTTTCGCTGTCAAATTGGCATCAATGAGCCGTTTTCGGCTTCGATTGTTTCGAGCGAGAGAACGCAAAATTTTGCCGATATTTGACTAAACCTTCAAACACGTTCGACACGCAGGGGTCGACGGTGATGGAATGGTGTCAGCAGAAAAAGCCGCAAAGACCATGCTCAAAGAAGCCAACGAACTTGGCAACACGCTTCGTGAAATTGTGCGAAGAGATGTTGCCGATCAAACAAGGCGTTTCAACGACACACTAAGTCAACGAATCCAACTCGCAAGCGAAGCCATCGTTCAAGCGGTGAAGGCGAAAGAAGCAATTGCAGCAGGTGCATCCTCAATAAGTGGAAAATTGGACAAGGCACATCGCAGGTATTCCAAGAACAACAACCTTGAGGAATTCCGAGGCGTTCTTCAATCAACGCTTGTCGAAATTCAACAACTTCGTGAACAACACGAAACGGTTGCAGCCTCACTGCGAGAGGCACAAACGCCAAGCAGATCTGCGGTTGAAATCGTTGAACGCTTTGCAATTGAACTGCAAAAAGCTGCTGGTGGCTGGGAGGCAACCGGAAGAGAAATTGACGAAATTATTGCAAATCTCTGCGATCCCAATCCCGATGTAGCACTCATTGAATTGGAAAAATATCTGACAGAAAACGGTTTTGAAATCGTCCTAGTTGGTGAAGACAAAAACGAACAATCGCTCGATGAGGCAAGACGTCAACTCGGTTACTCCGATTCATCGGAATGAATTCGCATCATCGCAGGACGCTCGTCATGAAACGCATCAGGCATGTTTCGTATCCTGCGTTTTGTGGCTTCATGATCTGAAGTGAGTGTAGTCAACATACTGCTCCATTCTTGAAGAAGATTGATCATGGCGACTCTGTGCTTATCTGGTGGACCGATTTGTTCAGCAGATGCCGTAACCTTACCGTCAACACCGATTGTTTCAATCCTCATCTCAATCCGAACTCCTTTGTCTCGTACCTTTTTTTCTGGATTGATGACTGCTGTCATGGTCCAATCGTCGTTGTTGCTTTTGGCTTCTCTGAGAATTGTTCCAATGCTTCGTTGTTCAACGTGAATTCCCGTGAAATCGATGAGATCTTCCGGGACGTTACTGACAAGAGCAGATTCGATACGGTAAGCGAACTCTGCTGGCGAATCGATGATGTGTTCTACCTTGTTCTTTGGAAATCCTGTTCGTCCAACGAGCAGCGTGAAACCGTTCAAGGGCGGAGGAACAAAATGCGAGCGTTCAGGAGAACCTTTGTGCAATCCAAGTGTATGACGGCGTGTTTTCGTTGTAAGAAGATTGTATTGCGAGCGTTTTGCGACATAACCGTCGATTTTACCCTCACCTCGGAGGTTCTCAAGAAATTCAATCTCCTCTCGAGAGTCTGCATCAAATTCATTGAGTCCAACATGTTCTTTATCCAACAGGTTGAAATCTTGTCGCAAACGCAGCATTTGTCGTTTTATGAGAGGATGATGGCAAACAATGTTCGCGTTTTTGATTAGATATTCTGGTTTGTCGTCACTCACCAAAACCCAGGTCGGTTCTCGGCGAGTAAGCAATCCTATGATTGTGAGATGATCGGCTTGATGTTCCAACCAATTCTCAGGGCTCATGGCCACCACATCACCAACCCCATCTGTTAGGAGTTTGACGGCATCTCCTATGCTTGGTACTTGTCGAAGAATTGCATTGAAAGACTTACTTCGTTGTTCAAGTACCTTCTCGATTTGGTGACGTACACCATCGCCATGGGATGACGTTGAGAGAAAGACCAAGCGCTCTTCTTCCATAAATTCGCCTCGGCTGAGGTCCCCTCAGCAATCTATGGGCGTAGCCCACTCATTAAGAAGGACACCCTCTTCGAGTGTAATGTGCAAGCAATTCCAGAAGCGCAACTTCTCCGTCTTGAAGATACGAGAGAAAAGGTCAACATGGCGCTAGAAGCACTCATTCAACGAGAAATTGACAAGGGTTCTGGAGAAGTTGCCAAACTTTCCGGTGAAATTCTTCTTTCTGGCGGTAAACGACTTCGACCGCTCCTTGGAATCTTTTGCTACGAAGCATCGGGTGGGCAAGACATCGATGAGATTATGGATCTTGCAATCGCATTTGAATTGATTCACACAGCCACACTGATTCATGATGACATCAACGACGCAGCGAAACTACGCAGAGGCATAATGACACTTCATGAACGAATTGGTCAACCCAAGGCCATCATTGCAGGAGATTGGCTCTTTGTACAAGGATATGGTTTGAGTGGGAGATATACGAAAGAGTGCATCGACTTGATACGAGAAGCATGCGCAAACATCGCAGTTTCCGAATTCAAACAACTCGATCACGTTTTGGACCTATCAACATCTCCAGAGGACTATCTCCAAATCGTTCGAGGAAAAACCGCTGGCCCATTTTCAGCGGTTTGTGAGAGTGCTGCAATTATTGCGGGGGCCACTCCAGAGCAATCCAAAGCACTCGGTCGATTTGGTATGGAATTGGGTATAGCATTCCAACTTATGGACGACCTTCTCGATCTGCGAGGCGATGAGCGCATGGGCAAATTACGCGGCAAGGATATTATTGAGGGGAAAATGACGCTACCTCTTATTCACGCCCTTACGCTACTCCACGGCAAACGTCGACAGCGACTGTCTGAAATTCTCAACAATTTTAGCGACAATCTCTGGGACGAACTTATGACTCTCTTGGACACATCGGACTCAATTCACTACTCAGAATGCTTGATGCACACACATCTCGAGCGAGCGATTCAAGAACTGGATTCCTTGCCTGAGACAAACTCAAAAAGGCTACTTCTGAACATTGTTGAGAAAATGCAAACACGAGAAAATTGAGGGCTGGATTTGTCAACCGAGTTTGATTACGACGCCATCGTTATTGGTGGAGGACCTGCGGGCAGCACAGTAGCCCGCTACGCTGCCCAAAAAGGCGTGAATGTTCTCGTCATTGATGGTCGAGACCCAATTGGTTCGCCACTTCAATGTGGAGAATTGGTTCCCAGCAATGAAGAAATGAAGCGATTGTGTCCAGACGTTCCTGACGTTGATGATTTGTTTCAAACGCCCGATGAAGCCATTTCCATGACGTGCGACCAAATGCACATAATCACGCCTTCCGGTAAAGCTCTGAAGTATCGTTTTGAAGGGTTGATGTTGAATCGTGTGGTTCACGATGAAAATCTCGTTACAATCGCAAAAAAATCCGGTGCAAACTACATGGTTGGCAAACGTGTTCTACGCGCCGAAGGAAACACCGTTTTCCTCAGAGACGGAACCACCCTTACTGCAAAAGTAATCGTTGACGCCGGTGGACACAATGGACCGATTCGAAGAGAATATTGGGACGAGAAATCGACCACAATTCCAGTGAAATTCTGCTTAATGGATGGCAACTTTGGTGATGCTGTAGAGTTGCATTTTGGTTCAGTTGCACCTGGGGGCTATGCTTGGATGTTCCCTAAAACAGGCGGTGCCAACATCGGTTTAGGCATACAACGATCGTTTGCAAAAGGAAAAACGCTCAACCATTACGCTGATAATTTCATATCAAAATACAACGGTGAAACCACCTTCAATGGAGCTGGCGGGCTACCAATGTCTGGAACACTGAAATCCTTCGTCAAAGGCAACTTCATGTTGGTCGGAGATTCTGCCGGAATGGTGCTCCCTTCCAATGGAGCAGGGATTACCATTGCGATGATTGGAGGGCGAATCGCTGGTGAGGTCATCCATGAACATCTCGAGAACAATGTTCCATTATCAACCTATGAGACTGTTTGGAAAAAACAAATGGGGAAGGTTATGAAAAACTCGAAACGATCCTTCAAAATAGGTTCGTTGATGTTTCGTCTTCCAAATTGGATGTTGAACCTGCTTTTTAACCGACTGACAAAGGGAATCGTCTGGAGAGCCGTAACCTGCAAAAGAATGTTCTTTATCCTGTGATTTTCGCTCGATTTCATCGGTGTTTTGAATAAAGGCGACCCGTTGGTTGCATTTGATGAGAGAACGGATAGAAGACGAGGCGGTCAGCCCTGTAATAGCGACCGTTCTCCTCCTCGCAATCACCGTTATGCTCTCTGGTATGGTCTTCGTTCTCATGCAAGGTGCTCTAAACACAGCAGAAAAGGCTCCCCCACAAATGACCGTCAGCGTCAGATCTCTTGACAATGGGTATCATGTCATCCGAATTACGAGTTTGGATCAAACGCTCGATCCAGGCTTCATTTCCTTCAACCTTCAAGAACAAGGCGCGAGCAGTAATTCCTCTTTCACAGGCATTGTAAGCGATGCAGATGTCTATTCTGTTATCGGTTCAGACATATCCTTCCATGACCGAGACGCAAGTTATTCCATCTCTGCGGGGGATTACTTTGTTCTTCATTCAAGCGAAATGGGCACGGATGAAGGCGTATGGATTTTCACTTTGTCCGACCAAAGCATTCAGTACGTTCTGGTCCGTGTTGAACTGCCGCCAATGGTTTCATGATTGGTCGTCGGCATCACTCAGCGTGCGAATGAAATTGAGTTGAGCGTTTTTTTCACTCAATGCATTCTGAAGGATTTCAAACACATCCTCTGATGACGATGAGCGAAGAGCGGACTGACGGTCTTCTTGTTTGTCAAGCACTGCATTAGCGACCTGCCAGAGCGAAGAAGTATCGTATGGCAAAAATTCTTCCTCAAGAATAAGAAGCATTTGTTCAAGTTCTATCTGATCGTTTCGGAAAATTGAGTTGACATCAACAATGTGTTGAGCCCAATCGTGAAGGAACGATGCCCACTGTTCAGCGGTCAGTTCACCTTCGAGTTCATCAAGCAGCCTGATGTTCGCTCGCAGATACAACTTCCCTTTTGGGAAGTCCTCTGCGTATTGTTCTACCAAATCATCAACGCTAGGGTAAACATCACCGAATGGCATCGAAGGTAGAGCGGATTGCACCACATCGAGAACCTCGAACCTCTGGTTACCGTTTGCCGTAAAAGTGAGGTTCGTTCCTTGCTCGCGCATGTCGTCAAGTGTGCACAACACGCCGAATGTCGAGGGTTGAGACCATCCATCGATGGATTCCGAATCAGGGTCTTGTGCAATGTAACCGAAAGGATGTTCATCGATTGTACAATCATCGAGCATTTGCTTGTATCTCGGCTCGAAGACACGGAGCGATTCGCTCACTGTTGGAAAGATTCCAGAAGGTAAAACGAACAATGGTATGATTTGTTCTGCGTTCATGTCCTTGGACACTGGTTCACCCTCTTCAAGCATTGTGATTCAACCACCAATATACGACATTTCTACCTTCACGCGTTTGGTTTGTTCTGTTCGCCGCTCAGAATATCGATCTGTTCGATTCATCCAAATCGATTGAATGGCTTGTGAGATGTCTTCTGGTGTGCCACCCATACGCAAAATACCCCGTACATCTTGACCTTTGTTTGAAAAAAGGCAGGTGTAGATGCTGCCGTTTGCAGAAAGCCGTGCCCGTGTACAATCGCCGCAAAAGGGATTTGTGATGGATTCGATGAAACCAATGCTCCAACCTTTCTTCGTTGTGTAAACATTCGCAACATCGCTTTTGTGGATAGGCTGGCGTGAGCGAAGTGGGCCAAAACGATGTTCAAGAGATGAACGCATCGAATCGGCTGATACAACGTTCTCAAGATTCCAGTCGTTGGTTGTTCCTACGTCCATGAATTCGATGAACCGAACGGGGATGTTGCGAGGCCCAAACGCTTCAACCATTGAAACAACATGATGATCGTTGACGCCTTTTTTGACGACCGTATTGACTTTCACTGGAAGACCGATGTTTTGGGCTGCATTGATAGCTTCCATAACAACAGATGGATGGGCTTTGGTGTCTCCCATGGATTGGAAGATCTTCTCGTCCAATGAATCCAAAGATACCGTTACGCGACTCAATCCCGCCTCATGCAATTGATTCAAATGTTTTTTCAGCAGCAGACCGTTTGTTGTAATTGCGATATCGAGTTCTGGAGAGCATGAACGTATCTGGTGGATCAATTCATGCAAATCCCGGCGCAGAAGAGGTTCACCCCCCGTCAGGCGTACTTTACGCAGGCCTTGTGGAATCAACGCCTTGACCACACACACGATTTCCTCAAAACTCAGAATATCATCTTTCGGCAAATACCGATGGTTTCGATCAAAATGTTCTCTTGGCATGCAATAACGGCATCGCATGTTGCACCGATCGGTTACTGAAATTCGCAGGTCTAAGAGAGGACGTTTATGCGTATCCTCAATAGCCATGGAACAACCAGTTGGTTTTGTGTTGTGAATGTTTGCAAGCCTTCATCTGATATGATTTTCTGGGAGATTCATGGGCAACACCGAGGTAAACCACGGTGAGCCTCGTGGGAAGATTCAGAATTCAATCGATATTTCTGCTCTTGAGATCCAACCTTCCTCGATTAAAAACGCACCATGGATTCTTCCCCCTTCAAAGAGCCATCTTATCCGTATGTTGTATTTGTGCGCTCTAAGTAACAAAGAACATACATTGCTCGGATTCAACCAACTTGGCGACGATGCAGAAAGTATGCGGCAATGTTTAACCCGCCTTGGTACAACATTTGAGCAAATCGATGATGGCATGAAGATTGTTGGTAAAGGAATGCGTCGGTTTAAGCCAACAGCGGATGCATTGAACGCCGGTAATTCTGGAACATCCCTGAGACTCCTCATTGGCCTATGTTCTCGACTCGGTTTTACCAACACTCTTGATGGTGATTCCAGCCTACGAAATCGGCACCACTCCGATCTTCTCGATGCACTTGTAAGCATTGGTGTAAAGGTGTCTGAAACGACGACTGAAGGAACATTACCAATAACAATTAACGGGCCTTGGCATCACAACAAACTTCGTGTTGATGTGAGTCGTTCGTCGCAACCGTTCTCCAGTTTGTTGCTCTCAACCTCCGATTTGCAAGAACCGGTGACTGTCGAAACGGTTGGTGAAGGCGTAAGTCGTCGGCATGCCGAACTAACCCGCAAACTAATGCAAGAAAGCGGTGCAAAATTCGTCATCGAAAACAACAAAACAACAATACAGCCTTGGTCATCGAATCCACCAGAAGAATGGCACGTACCCCCTGATGCTTCAATGATGGCATTCCCAATCCTTGCATGTTTGTTGACTCAACAATCGATTACGATTCAAAATCCAGTCCTACCCGATCATGCACTCGGTCATGAGATACTGATGACTCATTCGAGCGCTTTTGGAATTCAGGATTTGGATGGAGTCCTAACTCACAACAATGATGTTCAGTACGTTGATATTGATTTGCGTGATGCTAACGACTTGCTTCCACCTTTGGCAGCGATTCTTGCCCTTTCAGGTGGTGGCCGATTGCGTGGTGCTCAACACGCTAAATACAAAGAAAGCAACCGCATTGAATCCACAGCAACCCTCCTCAAATCGTTCGGACTTTCGTGTAAAATTGAAGAAGATGGCCTCTCTATAGAAGGAAATCAGCGATTAAAGAAACCGACAGAGCTGATTCAAACATCTGATGATCACCGTATTCAGATGACTGCCGTTCTGCTCGCCACGAAAACGGGCGGGGTTGTTGAGGGACCAAACCTTCACCAAATCGCAGACCCAATGTTCCTGAACCGATTGTCATCCATGCCTACCGAAGTGCTTGTCAAGCGAGTTCAGTGACAATCGAAGGGCTGTAGGTCGACCGTGAACGCACGCCCATGGATTTGGAACGTTTCTCATGTCTTCGAGCAATCGACGCATTTGCGCGATGGTCAGCGTATCGTTCGCCTTAACCGCTCCACGACATGCGTTCATGAAAGCCAGGTGGTCTTTTCTTCGCTCAATGGTCTCAAACGGAGATCCATCTTCAGACATGTCTTGAAGCAAGTCCAAAACAAACGGCTCAACCTCATCACCTTCCAACAATCGAGGAGCTTGTGTGACGTCCCACTGTCCATCACTCTGTTTGGAAAATAGGAAACCAAGTGCTTCAAAGCGTTCCAAAAAGGATTCCAGTCGAGCCTCTTGAGCCAAAGTGAGTTCAATTCGAGAAGGGACGAGCCGGGATTGCGGTTCCCACAGGCTTTCGTCGTTGCGTAGGCGCTCGTAGCGAATCCTCTCATGCAATGCGTGCTGATCGATAAGAAGCAAATCCTCACCGGATTGTGCCAAAATATAGGAATCAGCAAATTGAGACAAAGGTTCCATTTCAGGTACGTCGTTTTCGACAGTTGGTAGCGGTGTTTCTTCGGTTGGCGAAACACGAACTCCACAACCAGCATGACGATGCAGTTCACGTTCTTGGTGCGAGAGTGCGGGTGCTACTGGATCTGGGGCCATTCCTGGAAGTACTTTTTGTGCAGATGCTGCAGTGGATTGTGGGCGTGGTTTTTCACTTTCTTGTCGCATTGTTTCAGCAACTTTGCCAACGAGATTGAGTTGCGTTCCTGCTGCGAGCGCCCATGCTGGAGCGGGTTTTGCTTCCCCCTCCTCACTGATTTTTTCTTGAGGCATCAACAATTCTTGAATTGGTTGTTTCTCTTCTGAGGCGGCCAGCCCTTGCAGTTCGTGCAGTTCACCACTTGAATCGGGCTGCGTTGGAGATGTTGCAAGCGTGTGGGCAATTGCTCTTTCAAGTCGTTCGAGAACACGCCATGAGTGACGGAGACGAACCTCTCGTTTTGTTGGATGAATGTTAACATCGACTTCATCGGCTGGAACGTGCAAATGAAGCACTGCAACAGGATGTCGCCCCTGCATTAATCGGGTCCGATATCCTCTTCGAATCGCTTGGTGGAAGGGCGTGGATGCGACTGGACGATCGTTAACAAACACATGGATTTCATCGCCCTTCCCTCGAGAAATATCTGGAGCGCTTATGTATCCTGTCCATGATTCATCCCCTGGTACATCCTCATCTTGTGCGGGTACAACAAGCGAGAGCAGACTTGACGATTGACCGCCCAATACATCGTACAAACGGTTTTCTATAGAATCACTTGCAGGTAGATTTAGAGTCGCTCTTCCATCGATTGTACACCTAAAGGCAACCTTGGGATGTGCTATCGCATGAGCAACAACAACCTCCACGATTCGGGCATGTTCGGTAGCTGGTCGACGTTGAAAACCAAGACGTACTGGTGTGTTTTGGAACAAGTTCTCTACCGTTACGACTGTTCCTGAGGCCATTCCTACAGCCTCGATTGATTGACGGACTCCACCCACCATGGAGATGCTTCGACCTTCATGCCCTTCGGGACGGGATGCGACCGTGAGATGAGAAACAACTCCGATGCTTGCGAGCGCTTCTCCTCGGAAACCAAGCGTATGAATTTCATTCAAATCCTCCGGTTGACGCAATTTTGAGGTTGCATGCCGCGACAAAGCCAATTGCAAATCATCTTCGTGGATTCCACTTCCATTATCTTCAATGCGTATGAGATCGAATCCACCACGCTCAATGGACACATGGATGGAACTCGAACCTGCATCAAGCGAATTCTCAAGCAATTCCTTCACCACCTGAGCAGGTCGTTCAACAACCTCTCCTGCTGCGATGTGCCCTATGGTGAGGTCATCGAGTTGTTGAATTCTGTTTGGCTCGCTCAACTCAATCCTCCTCCAATCGGTTGTGCAAGCGTTCAATCAGCATGAAAGCATCGCGTGGTGATAGTTCGTCGAGGTTAAGCGCAGAGAGTGTGGAAAGTACTTCTTCTTGGATTTCGGACAGGGCAGGTGATGCAGAATCATGGGATTGCATTGCTGCTGCTGCAAAATATCCCAACAGGGAGGATTGCCCAGCTGCACGGGTGGTTGGGGCACCGTCTCGTCCAGCCTTTGCCCCCTGGGCTTGCTGCTCAAGGAAGGCAAGAAGATCCGTTGCCCGTTCGACAACGTTCCGTGGAAGGCCCGCCAAAGCAGCGACTTGAACACCATAGGATTCATCGCAAGGCCCATCAGCGACCGTGTGCAAGAAGCGAAGCATACCGTCTTGCTGAGCGACTTGGACGTGGACGTTCGCAAAACCCTTGACCTCCGACTCAAGACCAACCAACTGATGATAGTGCGTAGCGAAAAGACTGCGTGCACCGATTCGGTTGCCAACATCCTCTGTAACCGCCCAAGCGATGGATAAACCGTCAAAAGTCGAGGTTCCACGACCGATTTCATCGAGGAGAAGCAATGAATTTGAAGTTGCTCGACGTAGGATATGAGCCACTTCTATCATTTCCATCATGAACGTTGAACGTCCTCGACGCAGATCATCGCTGGCTCCAACTCGAGTAAAAATGCGATCAATCAATCCGATTCGGGCCTTCTCTGCAGGGACAAAGGACCCCGCTTGGGCAAGGATACTGACCAAGCCGACGGTTCGCAAGTACGTCGATTTTCCACCCATATTCGGTCCCGTTATCAACAAGAAATGACGTTTTTCATCCATTGAAACGTCGTTTGGAACAAATCCTTGTTGGGCCTCAAGCACAGGGTGACGGGCTTGCTGTAACTTCATGGAGCGTCCTGTGGTCAACACAGGCTTTACCCACGAACGCTGTCGAGCAGTTGAAGCAAAACATTGCAACACATCGATTGCTGCTATTTTTGAAGCGATTTGAGCGAGATGGTTTGCATGCTTTCGAACCCGTTCCCGAAGGGAACAAAACAACGTGTACTCAATTCCTTTGGATTTGCTTTCTGATGTGAGAAGAAGATCGTCTTGTTGACGCAATTCTTCGGTAACGTAGCGGTTTCCATTGGTCATCTGTTGTTTACGTGTCCACTCTTCAGGAACCTTATCAGCGTGGGTTGCTGTTACTTCGATAAACCAACCGATTTGCCTGTTCATTCGCACTTTAAGACTTGGAATCTTGAGCTCACTGCGTAGCGAAGATTCAAGATTGGAAAACCAACTGTGTCCTTCGTTTGAAGCATTTCGATATCGATCGAGCTCTTCATCAACTCCCGGACGAATGATTCCACCATCACGCAGACCCAGCGAAGGGTTATCGAGCAGAGTTCGATGAATGTCTTCTGAAACATCAGCAAGCAGGTGAAGGTCTTTTACGAGGTGATTGAGAAGTCCGTCTTCGGTCTCCTGACACAAGCGTTGTATCGCAGGAAAGCGTTCAATTGCATTGGCAGTAGCAAGTAAATCTCTTGCATTTGATCGATTGTACTTCAATTGCGTTGAAAGCCGTTCCAAATCGAGCACCCCTTTCAGCCGATCACGCAATTGATCGAGACGCTTCGATGAACGCATGAGAGCACCGACCGAAGCGTGACGTGCTTGTATTGCATCCGAGTTTGAGAGCGGGCGGAGTAACCATGATTTGAGACATCTGCGGCCCATTGCAGTCCTGCATTTGTTCATCGCCCAAAGCAGGGAGCCTTCGTATTCTCCAGCGAGTGTGTGTGTTATCTCAAGATTACGCAGTGTGGTTTGATCAAGAACCATTCCCTCCGAGGTTTCCTGAATTTCAACATCTCGGATAGCAATATCGTCATGCCGATGAACCGATGCTAAATAATCCGCAGCGAGGGCAGTCGCCTGCAATGCTTCTGGAGATTGTCCAAGGTCAAGATGGCCCAAATCGTTTACTTCCAACATGTCCTTGAGGCGTTTGGATGCACGTTTTGGTTGGACCAAGTGTTGACTCACAACAATGGAATCAAGCATTCCAAGAAGTTGGACAACCTCGTCGCTCTCGGAATCTTTCGGGGTAAGAACCAACTCACTTGGATTCCATCGCAGAACCTCATCGTGAATTGATGCCCATCGTTCATCACCAGAAAATGCCACAGCCCACGCTTGTCCTGTGGAGACGTCGATCATCGCTGCAGCCACACTTTCATTGGTCTGCACGAGACTGCACAGCAGTGCAGAGGAATCCGAACCGATCAAGGATTCTTCGTACAACGAACCCGGTGTGTAAATACGCGTCACAACACGCTCCAACAATTTCGCCCCTTCCCGCAATTCCTCCTCTTGCTCGGCAACCGTTACTTTGTATCCAGAACGGAGCATCACACGAAGATTTTCCTCCAATTGATGCCACGGAAAACCAGCCATAGGAATTGGTTTCTCAGCGTTTTTATCCCGAGAGGTTAAGGCAAGTCCAAGAACGCTGGAACCAATTTCAGCATCCTCATGAAACAACTCGTAAAAATCACCCATTCTGAAAAACAGAATTGTACCTGGATTGGATTCTTTGAGCTCATGGAATTGGTCCATCATGCTCCGTTTTGCCATCCAAACCACCTCCCTGCAGTATGCAGGATTAAGCCTAATGACGAGAGGTGATTAAGGTTCGGAAAAGTCGGTGTCTTACGCTTTGTAGGTGCGTATCGCTTTCTCCACCATCATGTACCCTTGTGTTGCAAGCATGATGACACCAACGACAAGAAAGCCGAAATTAAGGAAACCTCGTCCGGAGGAGAGCGAACCCTCGATGGTCAAATCGAGCGACATTCGATCCGATTCGCCTTGTGCATCAAAGCCATGAACAATCAAAACATCACCGTTGATCGTCCCGCTGGTCGGTTGCAATGGCAGTGGATAAGGTAGGTTTTTCGAAGAGGCGCTTTCGGTTTCTAAATCAACACGCAATACAGTCTCAGCCCCTCGTTCTCCAAAGAGCCAAACCCTGTTGTGGCAATCATCGTAAACCATAACTCTGGAAGGATAGGGATGGGTTTTGTACGAAGCATCTGAAGATACGATGTACAACTCTTCATTCGAAGCAGCGACTGCTCCCCCATCAGATGTTCTGACAATGGAATGAACTTCACTTCCCGAGCCAAACCATTGACGCTTGATTTCAGGTGTTTTGCTCCCCCCCTCCCAGAAAACGTGAGCGTATGCGATTCTTGTTGAAGGTGCAGCTGGGCTTTCGTCTTCCCCTTGGACGGTGTATGTTCCTACGACAAGGAAGTTTAATCCTTCAAGGTAGACAACATCATCCCAAACGATTAACGGATCAATCGGAGTACTTGACGTGGTCAATCCAGTACCCGTATAACCTCGAAGGCCGGAACCACCGTCTTCAGCCGTTATCATCAATCGATTTTTAACAACTGGAGTTGAATGAACGGTGATTGTCGTTATACCGAACTCGGAGTCGTTTAGATCATCCAAAGTCTGGTTGTACGTCATCCCGTTACTGTACGTCGACAATTGGTTCAAAGATGACGAATACAATACATCGCCTTCTTCTGTTGGCTGAAAAAATGTCACGCTCTCAATTAGAGGATCGTTCGGAGGTAAAATATCGGCGACATCGTCGGTATCCATTTGTTGATACATTTTGTATCCTGTCTCTGTTCTCATGATCGCGCTGTGCGCTTCACTCCACGAAGCATCCTCGTGATATCCAATCTCTAGCAGGAATACTCCCTCTTCAAACTCAAGATTTTCCGATGGATCTGTGCCAAGAACAAGGCCTTCCAACGAACTGGTGCCACCGATCAAAAAGCCACCGATGATAATGAAGACAAAGAACAAGCCAACGGCTAACCATTGATGTTCCGATTCTTCTTCGAGCAACTTCCTCCAGCCACTCGCCATGTACGTTGGTAACCTTGAATGATTAAGTTCCTTCCCATCGAATTGAGCACGGTTGAGGGACATCTTCATGTTGGTAGGGCATCGGAGGGATGATAAAGGGCGCATCAGTCGGAGAGATGCTTGGAGGACTCAACATGGCACGTAAGCCCGCATCTATGTACCGCCGTCTCAAGGGACCTGCTTACACCCGACGCAAGTATATTGGCGGAGTCCCCAACAACCGTATTCTAGCCTTCCACTCAGGAAACCGTCGCGCTGCTGAGACTGGTGGCTTTCCAGTTGTTCTCGAGCTTCTCGCCGACAACAGTTGTCAAATTCGACACACTGCACTCGAAGCGGCCCGTGTTATTTCCAACTCCACCATCCGTGACGAAGCCGGTGCACAAGGCTACGCACTCCGCGTCCACACCTACCCACACCACGTTCTCCGAGAGAACAAACAGGCGACTGGAGCTGGTGCTGACCGTGTTTCTCAAGGTATGCGTTGCGCATTTGGAAAGAACGTCGGCACCGCAGCCCGCGTTCGACGAGGACAGCGAATCATTTCCATCCACTGCAATGCAAACAACTACTTGACCGCCAAAGACGCACTTCGTAAGGCAGGTATGAAGTTCCCCACACCAACAACGACCCGAGTCGTACGTGGAGCAGAACACCTCAAAGGTCTTGTTTGAGACACATCCGGTTTTGTTCGACCGAAACCTTTTGCATCACGAGGAATGACCATGCGTATCGTAGTTTTGGACGACGAACGATGCAAACCCAACATGCCGGCATTCGATTACCTGCAAAAATACGCTGGCTCGTGCGGTGGAGAGTGCATTCAATACACGGATGGGAAATGGAAAATCTTGGAGACAGCTTGCCCAGTTTGCTTTACTCGAGCAAAACTCTGTCCTGGTGATGCTGTGAAAGTCATCAACTTACCTTCTGAATTGGATACAGACATGATCCATCGCTACAGCCTGAACGGTTTTCGGTTGTTCCGATTACCAACACCGACCAAAGAATCTGTTGTCGGCGTACTCGGCCCAAACGGGATGGGTAAATCGACCGCTTTCAATGCTTTATCAGGTCGCTCTGTACCGAATCTCGGAGACTGGAAATCCAAGGACACAACATGGGACGATGTCATCGAGACACTGCCAAGGGGAGAACTACGCGACTTTTTCGTGTCGGTCAAAGAGGGTGAAATCAAAGTTGCACTCAAACCCCAAAACATCGACAAATTGCCAAAACGAATTCAAGGATCTGTGGAAAAGTTACTCCGCAAGGTCGATGAGCGAGGCATGTTCGACGAGCTCATTGAAGCAACGGGAATTGGAAATTTGCTTTCTCGCACCATCGACCAACTTTCGGGCGGTGAACTCCAACGCATGGCGATATGTGCGACGTTGCTACGAGATGCTGATGTGTATTTCTTTGACGAACCTTCGTCCTATCTCGACATTCATGAGCGGATGCGTATTGTACGAATCGTCCAAGAACTTGCTAAAACAAAACGCGTCATTGTGATAGAACACGATTTAGCAGTGCTGGATGTACTCGCCGATTTGGTTCACATCGTTTATGGAAAGAAAGGTGCATTCGGGGTTTTTACACCTGCGCGTTCAACGAGAACCGCCATCAATGCCTATCTCGAGGGTTATTTGCCCGAAGAGAATGTTCGCATTCGAGACAAACCGATTAAATTCCAAAAACACTACGACAGGAGGGGGGAAATTGGTACTCCCGTTATTCAATGGGGAGGTATCGAAAAAACGTTGGGAAGTTTTGAACTCAAAACCGATGAAGGCGCAGTTCATCGATCTGAAGTTGTTGGTGTTGTTGGTGCGAACGGTACAGGAAAATCGACACTGATGAAAATTCTCTCAGGAGAACTGCCCTATGACGAAGGTTGGGTTACCGAACAGGCAAAGATTTCCTACAAACCACAACACATCGACATTGATTTGGATTGCACCGTACAGATGTGGCTCGACAGCGAACTTGGAATGCGTTGGAGAAGCGGTGAATTCAACGTTAATGTTGTTCGCGCCTTGGGCATAGAACCTCTTCTTCCCAAGCGTGTTAAGAAACTCTCAGGTGGTGAGCGACAAGCGGTATCGATTGCGGTCTGTCTGGGTCGAGATGCCGATTTGTACTTGCTTGACGAACCCTCTGCGCATCTTGATGCAAACGCTCGAATGGAGGCTGCAAAAGCAATACGAAGAACAATGGAAGCCAACAATAAATCTGCCTTTGTCATCGATCATGATGTATATTTCATTGACATTGTAAGCGATTCTTTACTTGTTTTTGAAGGAGAAGGCGGATTGCATGGGAAGGCAATGGGGCCCTATTCTTTGCGTGATGGAATGAATCGATTCCTGAATGACGTTAATGTCACGTTTCGTCGCGATCATGATTCAAAACGACCTCGCATCAACAAAGCAGAAAGCCGAAAAGACCGTGAGCAACGCCAGAAAGGTGACTTTTACTCCTTTGAGAGCAAGTAAAGTCTGTCACGGTTTCTAATAGTTCATCGCCACATGGAGGTAACATGCCTGTAGGAGTTCCACCAAAAGGAGGACCTCTTGGCAGGAGCCGTTCCCGTCTTTCGGCCTCGGGTTTGACAACATACCTACGATGTCCTCGTCAATGGTATCTGACTCGGAAGGTCGGACTTGCATCTCCTTCATCGATTGCTCAAGTGACGGGCTTGGTGATCGAAGATGCTCTCTGTCGTGTCCTTATGCATCGACCAGGGTACGTGGATTCGATGGATGATTTACGCACTTGGGCGTATGAACATTGTGCAAGAGAGGCTGAAGTTGCGTGGGAAGAAGGAAAAGAGGCTTGGTCAAATCGCTTGTGGAAGCGAGATGCATCGGATTGGTCCGAAGTGGCAATCAAAACCTATGAGGACAAAATTCGCAACGGTGTTGACCTCTTTCTTGAAGAGGTCGAAGCATGTTTTCACGCAAATGGTGGCCCGTTCATTGAGAATTACAGAGCCGGTTCAGGTCCATTCAACATTCCATCTCCTGCATGGGGCGAAGCGCCTCATTTCCCAGTTCCTGAAAAAATACGTTCGCTTGACTCTCGTGATTGGTCCATCGATCACCCGTTTGAATGGCAACAAGAAAACGAACCGATTCGTTGGAATGAGGCATGGGAAGTCGCTCGACCCTGGTTTAAAGACCCAAGAGTGCATCAACCTCAGCGTATGTTTCATCCAGACGGGTGGGCTGCTGGAGAACTCGATTTGGTCCTGCGATGGGATGGATCAGTCCGTCTGGTCGATATCAAATCCGGTCATTCAGGGTCTGCTTTTTCCAGCAGCCTTCAACACCAACTTCGATTTTATGCGTGGCTTTGGTCAAGAACCGAACAGCAGGGAGAGGTCAAATCAATGGAAGGTTGGTACCTCTCAAGCAAGGAGAGAATCGATTACAATGCACCTAGTAATGAAGAGCTTACAAATATGGACAACGAATTCTTTGAGATCAACCAAACGATGAGAAGTATGGGCGAAGGAGCTTCGATGTTCCCTGCGAATTCAGCCTCTGATGTTGCAGACCATCTGAATGCATGCACAGGTGAAGCCGCAGGCTGTGGTTGGTGCAGCGTTGCGCTGGACAATGTGCAAACCGCAGGTCCGATGAGTGAGAACACCCGAAATATGATGATGCAAGGCATTCGAATCAATGCCCCTTGCAACCCCTTTTCAGATATTCCGTCCCGAGTGGATGTAAACGGTGAGCTGATTGCTCAGTGGGGCCCACTTCCAAACCATTTCAATGAACCTGTTCTTGGTGCAATGTTGAAATCTGGGGAAGCAACCATCGCAGTAGAGGAATCCGAGCCTGGATCCTTTCCACATCTGCACGATTCGGATTCAACGACAGTCATGATCAAGGACGCTTTGCCCGGAGTTTGGAGAGACCAACCGCGCCTTTACGTCGATGCACAATCAGAAATCATTTCACATTCAAACAACGAAAAGAGTGGCACGCGTATTGGTCTGTTGCGAACACGAGCAAACGTGGAAGGCCTCGTCCTTTCAATACGTCAGCAAAGCGGTACAAGACTCGATGGACGCCCTTGGTCGATGCTTGCATTTCATCTGTGGGATGGAACACACGTTGCTGAAGTCGTAGCTTTTGGTTCTGCCATCAACGAGCGGTTGCTTGGTTTGCAACCTGGTGAAACCATTCGCTTGATCGGAGCAGAGTTGGGTTGGCGTGCAGGACTGATGCAACTGCGCATCGATGTCCGTAAGACAAGAATCGAACTGCCCAATCCATCCTTTGTTTCTAAAATTGAATGAGACTATCTGCATGGATTCCGAATGAATCCTGTGCTATCCGCCTGAAGAAATGGTCGTGACAAAAAGTCGAATATCGGCTCGCAAGACGGTGCTGTGCGGCAAAATACGGTCCTCATAACTCACAACAACCGTCGACGGCAATATGCCTGCCATTTCAAGCGCTTTTCGTATCGTGATTTCCTCTGAAACTTCAATATCGCAGTTGTGGTCTCGACCATGGAACGTAATGTGCATCAACTAGTCTGTGGAACATCACGCTTATGACGGTGGCGCACAGGCAACCAACAAGCCGAGATCGCATAGCCCGGTATTGCGGTGGATTCGAAATCCACTGTCCCTTGGACGCGGGGGTTCAAATCCCTCTCTCGGCGCCTAAATGTAAAACGCATCGGGTTCTTCCATCAAATCCCGTACATGGTCAGAATCGCTTGACGGAGCCAAGGCACTCAATTTTTCCAAGAGCATTGAGGTTGTATTTACGGGCAAACCGACATCCAAATCCCATCCCTCGAATATGAATTCTAGAAGGCGTAATGATGCGTGAACATCCCCGCTCGCACCTACAGTTGTTGCCATTGCACACACCGATTTCAGACCGTACAAAGGTGCAAGAGAAGCCATAAGGGCGGACATTCCAATCGCCCCTCCAGAGGGCTGATCTCGACGCACATCGACACCCTTTTCTTCCAGCCATACGCGATACGAAGAGGTTGTAGCAACAGCAAATGCTTCCTTGATTTCAGGTGTCGACATCAATCCAGCCAACACCACGATTTCACTCATTCCATGGTCTGACAGATGTTTCAGGAGTTCGGTTGTAAAATCATGTTGCTGGAACGGCTCACTCGGCTGTCCTCTTCCGGTGATTGTAAGTATTGATTTACCGTTATCCGTTTGAATTCGATGAGCGATAAGATGAGGAGGTGTAAGCAAACCATCCTCGTTCAATCTTGCAAGTGGAGGAAGTCCCGGATGGATGAATCGGGCAACATCACTTCCATCGTTGGCTTCATTCAACAGTTCGAGAGCATTTTTGCCAACGTCGCCAACGCCCGGTAAGGCAAAAAGCACGAGGTCGATGCAGTCAAGTCCCTTTGGTTCCAAAAGATCGACCAAGAGTGCCATGAATCACTAAGCCTTTCATTACGGGGTATAATGTTTGATGAAGATTGGAACAAATTCTGTTCATTCTTCCTCTTTTTGATGCGCACCCGCTCGCATTTCATCAAGCGAGGGTAGTGTGGGGATGGATTGAGTCCATTCGGCAGACTCAACCTTATTCAGTTGACGTCGAACGTTCGCTCTGTGGTCTTCTGGGGACCACTTGAGTGGGGCTGCAGCTTGTGCTTTTCCGCCGCAAGTGGGACAAATTGTTTGCAAACACCAAGCGTTGCAATCGAGGCAGCGTTGTAACAGTTGACGAGGCATGTGCATCACTCTCGATAGGAATCGGCAGTTCCTCCGGCTTCCTCGATGATGGAAACGACCGCTGATATCGAACTCCTCCATGTGTCTTCGGCTGTCTTAAAGTCTGGTGCGCGCAATTCAATCCTGTATTCTGGTGCCCCATCATAGTAGCAATGGACTTCAATCTCATCCTCGGATGAAGAAATTTTTTCTGCGGCAATCAGGGCACTACGGATGGTTTCTACCCCGTCTGCTGTTTCGACCTTAAGCGTCAATATGCCACGAATCTCTACAAAGGGAGGAATGATGTTTTCTATCGCAAGATCCACAAACGGCTGAATCCAACCGCCTTCAAAGCCTGCATCGATAATCGACCCTTCATGCATGGCCGCCTCTTCAAAGGCTCCATAGAGTGTTTCAAAGACCTGGGTCAATTCGGATTGAAGATTTGATGCAAACTCTGATTCCCATTTTTGCGACTCCGAGAGGACTTTGAACAACTGCAATGCTCGTTGTTCGTTTTTCCATTGTTGAAGCCGATCTCGACGTCGTTCTTCGGAGACGGATTTTAGAGACAATTTGAGTGAACTCCCATCTCGACGGCTTGGCATAACTTTGCACACCAAGCGTTGTCCTTCACGGACAAATCGACGGATGTTTTTGATCCAACCACTTGCAATTTCACCGATAAAGATGAAACCAGTAACATCTTCGTACTCGTCGAGCGTAACATCGGCACCGTTTTGTTTCACACTGTGAACCGTTACGATGACGAGTTCGCCTTCATCAGGATAGGTCAATTTGGATTTTGACATGGAGGCTCAGCCTCCTCATTCCAGTGTTTCGAGTTCTGTGCACCCGACAAGTTCTGCTTTGCCACCTGATGGATTGGTGAGCGTAGCTCCGCAAATAGTGCAAGATACAACACTGGTTGCGCGTGAAAAGACAATCAGTTCCGAGCCGCAATCTTTGCATGTGATTTTGATGAATTTCCCTGCCATTGTACTCACCTCATCGGTCCACAAGTTCGAACTTCTTGGCTCGCTTGCACGGTGCATAGTGAGCCTTTCCAGTCTCTGTGCATCGGTATAGAATGTTCACTCGCTTGGTCGGCTTTTCACGACCGTCAGGCTTTGGACGAGGGAAACCACGGTATCCTCGCATCACCTTTCGGAATCTTCGTTGACCCCAGCGAAGCTCAGATGCACGCTTTTTCTTGACACGCTCGACGGTGTGGAGCGTGTGCTTGCCAGCAGAAGGGCTGTATCGCTTAATTTGACGAGGCATCTTGACCATGTCTTCACCTGAACAGTTTGGCGACCATCGACGGGTATTTATTGCTGTCGTCGTTTGACAGACGGTGAAAATGCCACTGCACTGAACCAACAGCAGCCATGTTGATAAGTCGAATGCAGTGAAGGAGCCTCATGGTATACGACCTTCGGGTTGCGCTTTTGTTATGGGCACCCCTAGGTTTGATGTTTTTATCTTTGGGCTTGCAGTTCCGAAAAGACACCGCTGTACAACGAGTTGGGAAAGTCCTGGGCATTGCAGGTTTGGTTCTCTTTAGTGTTTCATTTTTGACGGTACCCTCCTCTCCTTCAGCAGCATCAAGTGCCTTGTTCGTAAGCATCCTACCCTCGCTCATCTTGATGATTTTTGGACTCTATCTGGCGTTGTTTTCAGGTGAAATTCCTGTCCGCAGATTCGATCCCATCATGCGTCCAATTGGCTTGCTGTTGTTCGTTCTAGGATTCGCATTGTTTGAATCCATGCACTGGAGCGATTTTTCCATGTTGCCCTCAACGACGTGGGATGGGGAAACCAATCGATTTTGGATGGTTTTTCGACCAACCTTCTTGCTTGCGATGAGTAGTTTTCTCCTTACTGGTGGTTACCTGGTCCATCTTGTTCAAAAACGGACCACTCAATCAAGCCTCGCACTCTACGCCACGGGGTTGTGCTCGTTCATGTTGTTGATGGCTAGTGTCTTCTTTGACGGTTCTTCAACTACCGCAGAAGAATTCCACACTTCTGTCCTTCTCGCCGCGAGTGACGTTCTCGGATTCGTTGCAGGGGTAGGACTCTCGATTCTGGCTTTTGGACTCACAATATGGCAATTCGAACGCAAGAGGCCACAACTCAATCAACTCCCTCCACCAAATCAACAACAACTTGCCAAGGCTGCGGAAATCGTACAACAAAATCTTGGAGGTGACGATGATGAATAAACGGCTAAGGGTGCAATCAATCCTTTTTGCTATGTCACTGTTCCTACTTCCAATCGTGGCGTTAATTCTCTTTTCACAACACTCCACATACGAAACCGAACAAGGCTTGACGCGTTTTGTGAATGCGTTTCTGACATCTTACACCATCGCATCTGTTTTCTTTGTCATCAACATGTTTCAATACTCAAAAAGTAGGAAAGAACCTACAGCGCCATGGATTTCCATGACGTACGCTGCTGTTCTTGGGATTTTCACCACCCTGCTTCTTTCCAGTCAAGGTGGTTTCCTGATGGAGGAAAACGGATCCCAGCGTGCTCAGGTTCTCTACAACGTCATACATTTCACCGTCACAACCCTCGCCATTGGCACAGTGGTGAGTATTTTGGTGCTCATCTTGTTTGTCAACTTGGGAGTGAAAGAGACAGAGAATCCGTGATTTTCTCGCAGTGATTGTCCATCGTTGGCTTCATAAGTAGGAGGTAGGTGGCGAGACCATCGAGGTGAGCATTTGTCGAAAGGTACACCATCCATGGGTCGTCGTCAAAAAACGACACACATACGTTGTCGACGCTGTGGTCGCAATGCGTATCACAAGCAAAAGCGCGTTTGTGCTGCATGTGGATTTGGTAAGACAGCTCGAATGCGCACCTACAGCTGGAGCAAGAAATCCCACCGACCAAAGGCCTGATGGAATTTGAGGGCAAGGAATACAAAGGCGGCGCGACTGTCTGCAACTAAGGGACTCACATGTGCGGCATCATCGGCATCGTCGGGAGGCAAGGTTCAAACGTGAACCAGGCGCTGTACGATGGATTAACCGTTCTCCAACACAGAGGTCAAGATGCTGCCGGTATCATGACCGAGAACAATGAAAAATTCAGTCTTCGAAAAGGCAATGGTTTGGTTTCGGACGTGTTCTACAAGCGACACATGCAGAAGTTGCTTGGACATGTCGGTATTGGCCACGTGCGGTATCCGACGGCAGGATCGTCCTCTACTGCTGAAGCACAGCCCTTCTATGTCAACTCACCATACGGTCTTGCGCTTGCCCACAACGGAAACCTGACCAACAGCAATGAAATCGCACACAAACTGGTCACTGAAAATCGGCGTCACGTGAACACTACCAGCGATTCTGAGGTGCTGCTCAATCATCTTGCTGTCCAACTTGATACAATCAGCAATCAGATGAGCATCGGAGGCGAGCCTTTTCTCAATGTGGATTCGTTTTTTGAGGCCATCAAAAACGTGAACCATAGCGTTCGTGGCGGATATGCCTGTGTTGGACTTGTCAACGGCTACGGTCTCTTTGCGTTTCGAGACCCGCACGGTATTCGACCGCTTATCTATGGAAAGAGAGAATACGATGGAGGGACAGAATGGGTTGTTGCAAGCGAATCTGTTGCAATCACTGCTCTTGGGTTCGAAGTCATTGCTGACGTTCTGCCAGGAGAAGCAATTTTTATTTCCACATCCGGCCATTTGTTCACCAAACAGTGTGCAGAAAAGAAACCGTTTACACCGTGCATTTTCGAGCACGTTTATTTTGCCCGACCCGATTCTACAATTGATGGCATTTCCGTCTATCAAGCACGGCTCAATCAAGGAAAACGACTCGCTGAACGCGTGGTTGAACAATGGCCTGATCACGATATTGACGCTGTCATTCCCGTGCCCGATTCAGGAAGGATTTCAGCCATCCAAATGGCAAACACGCTCAAGGTGCCCTACAGAGAAGGATTTGTGAAAAATCGATACGTGGGCAGAACCTTCATCATGCCGGGTCAAGAGATGAGAATGAAGTCTGTCCGAAGGAAACTCAATGCTATCCCTCGAGAATTTGAAGGAAAGAACGTGCTCCTTGTTGACGATTCAATCGTACGAGGAACAACGAGTGCTCAAATTATCGAAATGGCACGAGAAGTTGGTGCAAGCAATGTTTACTTCGCTTCAGCAGCACCTCCAGTCCGCCACCCGAATGTCTACGGCATTGACATGCCTGCTGTCGATGAATTCATTGCATACGGGAAATCGATAGAAGAGATCAGCAAAACCATCGGCTCGGACAAGTTGTTTTACCAACAATTGGATGATCTCAAGGAAGTCACTGGACATGTAGGTGCAAACATCGACGGTTTCGACACCTCATGCTTCAATGGAGAATACATCACAGGCGACATCGATGAATCTTATCTCAACAAATTAAGAGAAGAACGCAACGATGCATCAAAACAACAGAAGATCGTTGATGATGAGCAAGGAATCGACATGCACAACCATGAAATCTAGGTTATCTCGTAGAGAATTTCCGAAGGTGGAGGCATTCGAGACCCGTTTGATTCAGTTTTTACGATGTTCTTTGGTGGTGAAACCAAAGCCAAGCCTTTGCGGCTGATACAACATACCTTATCACCGAGTGCTCAGGTTCCCAACCATGGCAGACATGCGATACAGAATGATGGGGAATACGGGAATACAAGTCTCAGTGCTTAGTTACGGCTTTTGGGCAACATATGGAATCAAAGACGACATGAAAGGGGACCAAGGCATTGAACTCGCAAAATCGATGATGCGTGTCGCTCGAGAGGGTGGCATCAACTGCTTTGACCACGCAGAAGCATACGGTGTACCAAACGGGGAAGCGGAAAGGATGTTTGGCATCGCTCTATCCGACCTTCAGAAAGAAGATTCCGAATTGTGGAGGAGAAGCGATCTGGTCATCACCACCAAAGTGTTCTGGGGTGGAGCTGGTGTTAACGAATCAGGGCTTTCTCGAAAACACGTTCTTGAGGGACTCTCAGCAAGTCTTGAGCGGATGAAACTGGATTATGTTGACATGGTATTTTGCCACCGACCCGACCCGTTTACTCCGACCGAGACCGTCGTTCGTGCAATGACCAGCGCTGTCCGAAGTGGAATGGCAACGAGTTGGGGAACCAGTGAATGGTCAGCTCAACAGATCACTGAAGCGTTTTGGATTGCTCGGTCGATGGGCTTGGAGCCACCTCAATACGAACAACCACAGTACAACATGCTGCACAGAGAGCGATTTGAGCATGAATACTTCCCAATGTTCAACCCACCGTACAACATTGGTACAACGATTTGGAGCCCTCTCTCATCAGGATTGCTAACGGGAAAATACAACAAAGGCGTACCAGAAGGTTCCCGAGCAACTGTAGAATTGTACGGATGGATGAGAGAAAAACTGGAAGCAGCACAGAAGGAAGGTCATATGGAACGAGTCGAGAAATTAAGCGACTATGCAAAAGACACCTTTGGATGCAGTTCAGCACAACTTGCTTTGGCATGGTGTTTGAAGAATCCAAACGTATCCACCATTCTCCTCGGTGCTACCAAGGAAGAACAGCTGAAGGAAAATTTAGGATGCATCTCAATCGCCTTGTCCATGAATGAGAACCACATGAAGGAGATCGAGGACATTCTTGACAACAAGCCCGCAGATTGGGTTGGTCCAGGTGGTACGGGAACACGTACACTGCACACCCTTTAGATTCAAACAGAGCAAATTATAACCAAACCTTGTGAGTCCATGATGATTTGAAGGCATTGCAGGTTGTTATTACTTAGTTCCTGTGAGTTGTAAACCTAAAAGACCTCAGAAATCTGAATCGCGTAGGCATAATCATGATATTCTCTGATTCCTGGTTCGTTCTGTGACCAATGCAAGACTCCTGATCGGTATCATTTTGGGTTCTATCATTCTTTCATCAATGATCGCATCCTCGCAATTAGGGATTGCATTCGTAGATTCTGAACCTGATGAGGATGAGCAATCAGAATTAATTTGGCCACTGATTTTGGTTGTATATCTTCTTGTGGTGATACGTTATTTTGTAGCAAATGAGGGTCGGAAATACACGGTTTCAGCTTTCTCATCTTCGGTTATTATCGCAACTGTCGCCGGCGGCATATATGATCATCAGGTAGGAGGTTGGTTTTGGAACGATGATTGGGTCATGGCGGATGCATTACTCGCTTCGATTGAACCAATCATTTTCCTGTTCTTCCTCAACGAGTTTGTTGGAATACCATTACGTATGCGTGGTGGAACTGGAAACTCTGAGAAAAGCCATCCAACTTCACTCGTTCGAATAGGGCTTATCGCATCTTTTCCACTTGTTGTAATGACACCTCCTTTTGCGTTTGGTCTCATTATTCTTTTTCCAACACTGGCCATCTTCTTTGTTTCATACTGGGCGTCTACAGATACTCCATTGAGCCTGAAGGGAAATTGATTCCTGTGAGGGTGTTGACGCT
>CALBFP010000250.1 GCA_937894115.1 uncultured euryarchaeote | reverse complement strand
CACGGCAATGCAATTGACCTAGGGAATGAGTGCTACAGGCTCACAAATTCATCAAGCTACCAGCGTGGATCTGTCTGGTACGCTGGAACGGTCGATGTATCTCAAAGCTGGGAAATGACTGCTGATGTCTATTTGGGAACTACGAATAATAGTGGAGCTGACGGAATGGTCTTTGTTCTAAGAAGTTCAGATGCGTCAGAATTGGGAGGAAACGGTGGAAGAATGGGCTACGGTGGGAATGCAGCAAACAGGATTGAACCCAGTATTGGTGTTCAAATGGACACTTACCAAGGCGGCAACCATGCTGATCCATGGTACGATCATCTTGCCATACACCGGGACGGGTCGGTCAACCATAATTCTGCGGATGCCTTGGCCGATCCTGTTCCCGCTTTGCTCTCTTTTGGCAACATAGAAAACGACACAGATTATTCCTTACGGGTAACCTACAACGCCACGACCCAGGTTCTCAAGGTATACTGGAATTGTGTAGAACGGCTCTCGGAAGTTGTGGATATCGAAGGCATCATAGGTACCAACGAGGTAAAGTGGGGATTCACCGCTGCAACTGGTTTTTTTAACAACCAACACCGTGTATGCAACGCCCAATGGAATGCCATGGAAGAAATAATCGCTCCTGAAGTCACGGCTTGTTCCGGTGAACCCGTGGACCTGACCGTTTCAGACTTCGCCCTAAATCCAATCTGGTCGCCTGCCACAGGACTTTCAAGTACGAGCGGGAATACCGTCACGGCCACCTTGGACGCCAGCCAAATTTACACCGTCACCTATGAGGATGTTTGCGAAACGGAATACACGCTATCGATTGAAGTGGATGTTGCCGAATTACCCAATCCGGGACTGCCATCGGATACGGTGGCCTGTGACGCGAGCGTCCTTATTCTGAATAACGGCCCTTGGCCTGCCGGAATCATCGGCACCTGGGATGACGGTAGTACGGACCAGACCTTCACCGTCTCGGGCGCTGGGAACTATACGTTAACCCTGGAAGAAACTGAGAGCGGATGTTCAACATCGGCATCCGTCGATGTAGTTGCGATTGATTTGCCAGATTTAAGCTTAGGTGATGACCAGGTAGTATGCCCGGACGAAGCTGTGAACTTCGATTTTAGCGGCTACGATTCCAACCTAAGCTATACTTGGAATGGCCTTCCTGGTTCTTACACATATTCGACAACCCAGATGGGCACACTCATTCTGGAGTGGGGGCTTTCATTATGTTCGGCAAGTGATACAATTGAGTTGAGTAATCACCCATCTTATTCGGTCAACTGGGAGGAAAACCCGCTTGTACTTTGCCTCGATGATGTTCAAACTGTGTCAGCCCTAGATATTACATGGGATGGAGAGGCTGTATCGTGGTTGTGGAACGACGGAACGAATGAAAATGCCTTGGATATTGATGAGGCAGGTCTTTATTCAGTAGAAATCACCACGCCAAACTGCACCTTCACGTATAACCTCGATGTAGACGACTCTCCTAACCAAGGTGTTGATCTCGGCGCCGACGTCCTCCTCTGTGACTCGGAATCCGTTACGTTCGAAAGCGGATACCCTGCGAGTGCTACGACTTGGATTAGTGGCGGGGTTGCCAGTGGCACGCAAGCAACCAGTACAACCGTTTCCGCTGAATCGGCTACCGTCATTGCAGAAGTAAGCATTGGAGCATGTGCGGAATTTGACACCGTTGAAGTCGTAC
>CALBFP010000249.1 GCA_937894115.1 uncultured euryarchaeote | reverse complement strand
CGTGAGTCAGAACCCTCTGAGAGCCCCCTGACTCGTATACAGTTCATAGGTTACCGAATGACTCTCGGACGAATCATAGTTGCCACATAGGGCTATGACATGTTGCAATGATTTCAGGCAGCCTGAGATTTAGCGTACAATAGACGTTGAAAACCAACAAAAATCTGATTGATTTTTACTGGAGCACCAAAGACTCGCACAGCTTCGTTCATACCACCATATTTCAGTTGAAGTAAATCAGGAAGTTTGCTTACATCTAATTCTTCTACACCATGATCGACATATTCTCCTAACACGAATTTGAGGAACAGTTTCTCGTCTTCTCCAAATTCATCAACAAGCATGTCAGTAGCCATCAATGCCCTCTCTTCACGAGTTGATACTGGAGTCGCATATGCAATGTATGAAAGGACATCGTATACATCACTATTTTCTGCAGAGATCAACTTCTTCGCTTGGTCAATATGCTCCTTAGTGAATCCAGATTCGGAAAGTTGCTCCATTAGTTTTTTTCGAGTTTCAGGATTACCCCAAATTTCTCTAAGATGTTCTTCATTCTTGAACAGAGAAGGAGTTACACCAAATATACTCTGAATAAATTCAGAAGATGACATTGGTTTCCCATCGGGGCCATAGAACAGAGTTTGCTCCATGTGTTGTATTGAGCGTTCCTTGCCATCAGACAACTTGATTCTGATGACTTCAGGCCTTGGTGGTCTTTCTGGCCTAGGCTGAGATGGACGAGTTTCACGTGGTTCTGTTGGTTCTGGCTCGACTGGCTCACCATCCCATTCTGGATCTTGGAATTTTTCTGAAGCGTTGACGAAATCATGTATTGTAAAGTAGTACTTGTCTTCATACAAACGAGTTCCGCGTCCAATGATTTGCTTGAATTCAATCATTGATTTGATTGTCCTTAGCAATACGATATGGCGAACGTTTCTGGCATCAACTCCAGTTGAGAGTTTCTTCGAGGTAGTGAGGATTGTCGGTATTGAACGTTCATTGTCTTGGAATTCACGAAGATATTTCTCGCCTAATTCGCCATCATTTGCTGTGACTCGAACGCAGTAGTTCGGGTCGGTACTTGTCTTCAGCTGGTTGATGAGGTCACGTACGGCTGCTGCATGTACTTGTGTTGGACAGAAGATAATGGTCTTCTCAGATTGGTCAATGAATTCCATGAGCCTCTCAACACGATATTTCATCCGTGCTTGTATCTCAATTACACGACGAGCAAATTCCTTCTCTGTGTATTCCTTTCCTTCTTCGACTTCACCTTGGAGAACTGTATCGTCGGCCGTGTGAACATAATTGTCAATCGTGGTTGAGATCTTACGAACTCTGAATGGAGTCAAGAATCCATCACTTATTCCATCCTTAAGGGAATATGTGTAAACCGGTTCGCCAAAGTATGCGTATGTGTCAACATTGTCGTCACGCTTGGGAGTTGCAGTCAAACCCAGTTGAACGGAATGTGAGAAGTATTCCAGAATATCCCTCCAGGTACTCTCATCATTCGCCCCCCCCCTGTGACACTCGTCCACGATAACCATGTCAAAGAAATCCTCTGGATATTCTCCAAAGAAAGCAGTATCATCAGGTCCGCTCATGAAAGTCTGGAAGATAGTAAAGAAGATGTTAGCATTCTTTGGAACTCTCCCCTTCTTTCGAATGCCAGCAGGCGTTATACGCTCCATTGCATGTTCGCCAAAGGCAGAAAACGAATTGTAGGCTTGATTCGCCAAGATGTTTCGATCGGCAAGGAAAAGAATGCGTGGACGACGAGAAACCCCCTCACTGCGATTCCATCTCGTCTGAAATAACTTCCAAGCTATTTGGAATGCGATAGATGTCTTTCCTGTTCCTGTAGCAAGTGTCAATAAAATTCGGTCATTGCCATCACCAATGGATTTCAATGCTGCTTCCACTGCATTGTCTTGGTAGTACCTTGGAGTCCATGTGCCACCTCTGTCTTCGAATGGAACTTCAGAAAATCTGTCTCGCCATTCGTCCTCGCTTTCGTACGTTCTTTCCCACAACTCTTCAGGTGTTGGAAATTCTGAGATTGCCAACTCCTTCTCTTCACCTGTGAGCATGTCGATTTCCCAAAAGCCCTGACCGTTAGATGCGTAGGTGAATCGAACATGCATTCTTTGGGCGTAATCTTTGGCTTGTTGAACACCTTCAGTCAGCGAGAGATCCCATTTCTTGGCCTCGACTATGGCTAGTTTCTTATTTCGATGAACAAGTACGTAATCCGCCCTTAGAGGGTTCCCTCTTTGTCCTGGGCCCTGAATACGCCCTGCTGTAATAGGGAATTCACGACGAACAATACAGCGATTATTTGGATTCCACCCTGAATCCTGAACTGCTGGTGTGATGTATGTATCACACGTTTCGGATTCGTTCATTCCGCTTGTCACGCAGTGATTCCTCCTGTTAATTTACCAGTGAAGGCTTCTTGCAACATAGACTGCTCTAATTCGGTTAGAGATTCTAATTCAGTTTGATATGTATCCTCAAGTTTCTTAATTTCATTTGAAACCATATTTAATTTTTCAATGATTTCGCGTTGTTCACTTTTTGTGGGGAGCAAAACGGGTAGTTTTCTGATAATTCCCATATTCAAACCATCCATCACCGACCCTTTTGCCATTTTTTTGAGATATTCAAGCGACAAGGGATGATGAAGGAAATATGCATGAAGATATTCGGGCAGACACTTATTGGTGTCCAGAGTAATACAACAAAGGTGTTTGGTATTGATTGCAGTTGGTATGTCGTCAGGAATAATTGCGCATCTACCGCATGTTCCCATGATAGTGATAATTACATCTCCAGGTTTCACAGTATATCTTGATAGTTGTGAATATTTTTCTTCGGTGATAAATCTTCTTTTCCCCCACCGGAATTCATTGTTTACAGCGTTGTCAATACCCAATACTGCTATTCCTTCATCGACAAATTCACTATGCAATAATTGACTTCCAAAAGGACCAGTTCTAATCGATCCCTTTTCTGAAAATAGCAATTCTTCTACCGTTTTATTTTCCCAAGTAGACGAGTCTTCGGTAATTGCCGAAAAAACTGATTGAAGTAAATCATTAACATCATCTAATTTCGTTTGAACTCGGTTGGCACTTTGTTTGATTTTTGCAAATGCTTCATCGAGAATGCTGACGATTCGTCGCTGTTCTTCCAATGGTGGAAAAGGAATTTCTAGATTTTGCAACTGATTCTTCCTCAATACTTTCTGTGCTGTACCCTGAGAAATTTTTCTGAATGCTGGAATCATCTGATGTAGGAAATAATAGAGATATTTCTGCGACAATAATGACTCTATTGGACGAATAGCAGCAACTGATCTTCCGATTGCACATTCAAGTCCCAGATTCAATTCCCCGCAATTCCCTACTACGCAGATTAGTACATCAGATTTGGAGGCCATCTTTCTTGGATTTGTGGTCCACTCAGAAATTTCAGGTGTTGTATTGGAGAAATGTGATACTTTGACAAATGGCGTGCCTTCTCCTAGTTTGTTACAATCTGAACCTGGTGGCGCTTGGCCCATGATAATCTCTGCAACATCGCTCAAGGGTTTGAGTGGCCACGGATCTACCATCATAATAACGCCCTGATTTTCTTGAGAATTTCTCGTGACTCTTCATCCAACTTCTCAATCTCATCAAGAATTTCCGTTGGACTTCTTAGAACTACTTCATCATCAACATTCGGATTTTTGACCGAGAGATCGTAGTTGCTCGTATCAACATCATCAATGTCAATTGTCCACGAGTTATCCGAATCTCCAAAGCTCTTCTGAAGTTCTAGGAATTCTGCCATATCATTGTCATTCAATGGATTGGTTTTGCCCATATTACGGCCTGGATTAAGTTGGTAGTACCAAATCTTGCGAGTTGGTGAACCTTTGTTGAAGAACAAAACAACAGTCTTCACACCTGCTCCTTGAAATGTTCCTGAAGGACAATCAAGGATGGTGTGTAGATTGCAGGATTCTAGCAACTCCTTTCTCAAATCAACGGATGCATAGTCCGAATTAGAGAGGAAGGTGTTCTTGATGACTACCGCACCTCTCCCTGTTGCTTTGAGCATCTTGATGAAGTGTTGCATAAACAGGTAAGCGGTTTCTCCAGTTCGAATTGGGAAATTCTGCTGAATTTCTTTTCGCTCCTTTCCACCGAAGGGAGGGTTCGCAAGTACAATCTTGTGACGGTCCTTTTCTTGGATGTCCATGATGTTCTCACCAAGCGTGTTGGTGTGAATGATATTCGGTGCATCAATTCCATGAAGAATCATGTTCATGATTCCGATTACGTAAGCGAGGCCTTTCTTCTCCTTACCGTAGAATGTCTTCTTTTGGAGCCTTTCCAAATCACTGGTTGAGAGGTTGGGTTGAGATTTCAGATACTCGTGTGCTTCACACAAGAAACCCGCAGATCCAACTGCACCATCATAGATTGTTTCGCCAATCTTGGGGTCAGTAACCTGAATCATAGCACGAATAAGTGGGCGTGGAGTATAGTATTCTCCACCGTTGCGACCTGCATTACCCATGCGTTTGATTTTCTCTTCATAGAGTTGGGACATTTCGTGCTTGTCCTCGTTTGAACCAAATTGGAATTCATCGACAATATCGATGACATTTCGCAACGTGTATCCTTGCTGTGTTCGGTTTTTCAATTCACTAAAGATTTCACCAATCTTGTATTCGATTGTATCTGGTGATGTTGCTCTCTGGCTGAAGCCGCCAAGATAAGGGAACAATTCACGATTGACGAAATCATGCAGATCGTCACCAGTCATCGCAACATTATAGTCGATCTTTCCGTCCTTCTTTGGAGCAGCCCATGTCTCCCAACGATACTCTTCATCGATGATGTAAGAGTAGGATTTTCCTTGAATTTCTGCTGCTAATTTTCTACGATTTTCCATCGAGTCAAGATACTTCAAGAAAAGCAACCAAGACGATTGTTCGATGTAATCAAGCTCTGTTGTGCAACCCGCATCCTTGCGTAGTTCGTCGTCGACACTGTTGAACGGGTTGTCGGCCATCATAGTAATCCAGCCTTGTTGATTTGAAAACATCTTGGGCGACGCATCATAAATCGGCCTTTGTCCAAACTTCATTCTTTCCGCGTTTGGGGATTCTGACATCTCTCTCAAAATGACGAAGGACTTGAGAGGAAGGCCTCGTCTTC
>CALBFP010000248.1 GCA_937894115.1 uncultured euryarchaeote | reverse complement strand
TATCTACTCCTCTACAGAACATAACATAATCGCCGAATTTTCAAAAAAACGATGAGCAAGAATTGAAAGCCGAATCTCCTTAGCGAGAATCACGGGTTGAGGTTCATGGGCGAGAAAATCGATTGGGACAAACTGACGTTTTCGTTAACACCAACCGATACCATGTACGTTGCTGAAACGACGGGCGATGAGCCATGGATGCCCGGTAATCTACGTCCATACGGCAACATTTCCATTTCTCCTGCAGCAGGTGTTCTCAATTACGGACAAGGTTTGTTTGAGGGAATGAAAGCCTATCGAACCGACAAAAATCGTGTTGTGTTTTTCCGTCCTGATGAAAACGCTCGACGCATGCAACGTGGAGCAGATCGATTGAAGATGCCCCCTGTCCCAGAATCCATTTTCATCGATGCTGTTGAGCAGGTCGTGCAAGCCAACATCGACTGGGTTCCCCCAATGGGTCGAGGCGCAATGTACGTTCGACCCTTGCTCATGGGAAGCGGCCCAGTGCTGGGTGTTGCACCTGCTCCGAGCTATTCGTTCATGGTTTACGTCACACCTGTCGGTCCGTACTTCAAGGGCGGTATGCGCGCCATTAACCTGCTGATCTCCGATGAGTTCCATCGTGCTGCTCCAGGTGGTTCGGGCGGTGTTAAAGCGATTGGAAACTATGCACCTGGAATGATGCCGAGCAAATTAGCCAAAGCTCAAGGCTATGCGGAAATCATCTACTTGGACGCAAAAACCAGCACCTACATCGAAGAAGTCGGTGCTGCGAACTTCTTTTGCATCAAGGACAGCGTCCTCTACACACCCGAATTGACGGGCACAATTCTTCCAGGTATTACTCGCGATTCGATCATCGCTCTCGCCCGGAGCATGGGGTACCAAGTGGTTGAGGAGAAGGTCAGTGCAGAATTTGCGATGTCCGCAGACGAAGCCTTCTGTTGCGGTACTGCTGCCGTAATTTCGCCAATTGGTAGCATCACGCATGGGGACAAGAAAGCAACCTATGGTGATGAAACCCCAGGGGCAATCACCACGACATTGTACGACAAACTTACAGGAATTCAAAACGAAACCGAGGAAGATACCTTCGGCTGGTTGCACGAAGTTCCGCTGTGATTACTTCGACTTCTTGGCATTCTTTGCCTTGGTCTCCACGTGCCAAACAAAGTACGTCTTTTCATCGAGAATCAATTCGCTCTTGTAGACCATTCCGTATTCACTCGGTTGAACCGTTCCATCAAAGGTGAACTGAAGCATGAGAAGGCCGTCACTGTTGGATTTCAGCACGCCCATTCCGTCCTGAACTCCACCAAATGGAACTGCGCCAAACCGTTTCTTGTTGATCTCGACGTTGGTTTCTCGAACCTGCACTTCGTAACCCGGTGACATTTCAGCGCATCGAATGCGTTCTTTGGTGATCGTCTTCGTGTTGTATGGGATGACAGCGGCTCTGAGCACGAACGGATCGGTCATGCTTCCGCTACCGCTTTGAATGGCCGGTGTTGCTGTAACGTGTTCTGCTTGAACGCCAACACGTTCCTTACGGCGAGTCAAAATCATTGGAACAACGAGAAGGAATGCCATCACGAGGAAGATGATTGGGAAGCAAATTGGCTTGAATGGATTCCTGTCCTTTTCTGGTGGCGTCTGATAGGAACGGAATTCGTAACACGACCCATCCGATTCAATCCTTGGTACAGAGGATCGGTTGTACGGGTCGGTACCGCCGCACTCTTGTTCAAAGAGGTCGTTGAATCCATCCCCGTCATCATCGAAATCGGCTTCAAAGGTTCCAAGCATTGTGGCGTTGTTTGGTAAACCGTCTTGGTCATAATCCGCAAAGATGGTGAGATTGAACCTCGTTGAAATCGTCTTACCCGTGAGGAAATTGGTTGCAGTTACCGTATATTCCGTCAGGTTGGATGGGAATTTTGGAACACCGTAAATGGTACCGTTTCCATTCGAGGTTCGAGCGACGGTATCGCCACCGAAGAACAGGCCGGGTGGAAGTCTGGGTGAAATCTCCCAAACGTCTACAGTCATGCCCGATACGTTCGGTTGCAGCGATATGTTTTGTTGGAATTGCAAATACTCGAACTGACCTAGGCCGTAGGTGACATCGAGCTCCTCATTGAAATCACAGATTCCATCACCGTCGCTGTCAACGGGTTTGTCCAGTGCGTTCTTTGAATCGGTTGGACCGCATTCGGCCTCGTCAAGATCGTCCCAGCCATCGTTATCATCGTCCAAATCCTCGACCAGTCCTGTCACCGATTCGCCCCACAACTCATCCGGTTCCCCGTCATTATCGGTATCGAGGTATGCTGCAGCATCGTTCGGGAAAGCGTCTGGGCCTGCTTCACAGTAATCAACTGGGAGGGCTGGAGCAATCGGTCCATCACAGACACCATCCCCGTCAGTATCTGCGTCCCAAGGATCGGTTCCCGTGTTGTTCGCATCGACGTAGGCGCTTGTGTTTGTCTCAACAGTGTTGTTCAAACCATCACCATCGATGTCATCATCGATGGCATTGCAAACAAAGTCACCATCGAAATCGGCTGGGATATCCAAGCCGTTCAGTGGGTTGGAGAAACAGTCGCCTTCAATGAGGTCTGTGTACCCATCACCGTCATCGTCAAGATCTTCGGTCAAGCCACGGCGTGGGTCTGCATCACCAGGCAACTGGTTCGGTAGACCGTCAAGGTCCGTATCCTCCAAGACGCCGATTTGAACAACGAATTCATCGTTAAACAGGCTGCTGTTGGCATAGATGGTGAAGTTGGTCAAGGCCATCAATTCGGTCGGTGTTCCCCAAATCGTACCGTTATCGGCACCTAAGAACAAACCATCTGGCAAGTCCGGTTCGATTTCAAACGTTGAACCGCCGATGATCGATTCTGGTTCAAGTGCGACCATATCGGAGTTGTTCAAGAGATACAACGGTCCAAGGGACATGTTGTAGAACAAGTCCTCGATGGTGAGGTTGACATAGACGGTGATGGACCCAACGTCGTTGGATGCCGTAATGGTGTACATGGTTCGGTTCTGAACCTGTGTCGCTAGGCCAGAGAACGTTCCATTGGTCGCATCGAAGAGTAAGCCAGGTGAGGGTTCAGGCAGGATGCTCCATGTGGTGACGATGCCACCTGTTGAGATGGCTTCCATCGTCAGGACGGTGGAGTTGTGGAGCAGAATCACATCATCAGGAACGTACGCTATGATTGGAAGTTGATCAAGCACGGTGATGTTGATTTGCGTTGAAGCAGAGCCGCCGCTGTTGGTCGCTGTAACCACATAGATTCGAACATCCATGACTTCAGTCGGCATACCCGTAATGTGACCAGTGGTTACGTTGAATTCCAATCCCTCGGGCAGTTCTGGTGAAATGCTCCATGACAAGACAGGCCCTCCTAGATTCAATGGCAGTGCATCGATTGTGGTCGTGTTGTTGGTCAGCGTGAAGTTCTCAGATGTGTAGGAAATCTCGGGGATAATGTCGAGGATCGTGATGTTGAGATACGCCACCAAGGTACCACCACTGTTGTTGGCCCATACAACGTATTGCGTCTTATTCTGAATCGCTGTTGGTGTTCCTGAGATTATGCCATCAACAAAGCTCAATCCGTTTGGAATATCTGGTTCAATCGCCCACGTCTCGATGCTGCCACCGGTTACGTTTGGTTGCAGCGTAGCCATCGCAGTGCCGCGGGTCAAAATCAAATCACTTGGAATGTACTTGACTTCAGGAGCGGGTTCGTTGATGGTGATGTTGATGGAAGTCGTGGTTGAACCACCACTGTTGTTGGCCCACACAGTGTATTGCGTTGTGGTGAGATTCACGGTTGGTGAACCGGATATCGTACCATTGTCGAAGACAAGGCCGTTTGGTAGTGCTGGTTCAATTGCCCAAGTTTCTGGAACACCTCCAGACACAGTCGGTGACCAAGCGATTGCTTGTTCCATACGGATGAAGGTCTGGTTCTCTGGGTTGTAGAACAGGTCGACAACCGGCTCAAAGACGGTGATGTTGATCGTATGCGTGACTGAACCGCCTGTTGTGTTGGCGTAAATGGTGTACATGACCGGTGTCGTTTGATTCACGCTCGGCATACCAGACAGCACACCGTCAGCGAAGATCAACCCAGACAGCGGAGCAGGTGAGATGCCCCATTCGCTGACGTTTCCACCCGTAACGATTGGATGCAACGAGGTCATCGCAACCGTTCGCGTCAAGGTCAGATTCTCTGGAACGTAATCCAAACCAACAATCGGTTCGAGGATGGTTAGGTTGACGGTATGGAAGGATGCCCCACCAGTCGTATTGGCCCAAACTGTGAACGTTGTGCGGGTCATGTTGACCGTCGGTGCTCCACTGATGACACCGTTGTTGAAATTCAATCCGGATGGTAGCATCGGATCGATGCTCCATGTTTCTGCCGTACCGTTGGTCACAGTTGGCGTCATCGTGACCATAACAACACCTCGGGTCAACGTCTGATTCTCTGGGTTGTATTCGAGAGTGACACCTGGTTCAAGGATGGTGAGATTGATGGTATGAGAAGCAGAACCGCCCGTCGTGTTCGCATAAATCGTGAACATGGTCAAGGTCATATTGACCGTTGGCATACCTGAAAGAACACCATCAGCAAAGTTCAATCCAGCTGGAATCGGTGGATGAATCTCCCAGGTCTCAACGCTACCACCCGTCACAGTTGGATGCAAATCGGTCATGGCAATGCTTCGTACCAAGGTCAAATTCTCTGGGTTGTAATCGAGAACAACGATTGGCTCAAGCACAGTGATGTTGAGGGTGGTGCTGACGCTTCCACCCGAATTATTGGCCCAAACGGTGTACACCGTCGTGGACATGTTCACTTGAGCCACACCCCAAATCGTACCGTTGTTCGTGCCGAATGATAATCCGGTTGGCAAACTGGCGTTGATGGCCCACGAGGT
>CALBFP010000247.1 GCA_937894115.1 uncultured euryarchaeote | reverse complement strand
GAGGGTTTTGGCGCTTACTTCATGTATGTTGGCTTGGAGGATAAATCATGGTCGGCCAAGATAGTGGAACTCCACCGGTTTTGTTTGTTGTTGGAACCGCTGGTGCGGGAAAATCGTCGTTAGTAACCTCATTTCAGCGTTGGTCCCGGTTCTTAGAGACCGATGTAATTGCTGTCAATCTAGATCCCGGAGCAGAGCGCGTTCACTATGATGCAGAATTCGATGTGCGAGATTTGATTTCGCTAACAGAAGTTATGTCGGAGTATGACCTTGGTCCAAACGGCGCTCAGATCCTTGCTGCAGACCTTCTTGCATCGCAAGCTGGAGACGTCGCGGACCAACTTCATGCACTGACAGGAGAAATGATGATTGTTGATACCCCCGGTCAAGTGGAGTTGTTTGCTTTCCGAGAAGCCAGCAATCATTTGATTGAAGTGTTGGGTCGAGACCAGTCAGCAATAATTTACTTGTTTGACCCAATGCTATCTCGTTCACCGTCAGGTTTCGTTTCCCAGATGCTACTCTCATCAATTGTCGAGTTCCGATTGGGGTTGCCAACCAAGAATTTCTTGTCCAAGAGCGATCTTCTTGATGCCGATGAATTGGATAAAATTCTCGAGTGGTCAGAACGTCTTGAGATTTTGGAGATGGCGTTGTATGATGAAGCGGGAGGTCAACGAACCGAATTTGCCATCAATCAACTTCGTTTAATGCAACAGTTTGCTCAAAGCCCTGGTTTGACGCCACTATCAAGCGAACTTGAGGAAGGGCTTGCAGACATTCTGACCTTCGCTCAAGCAATGTTTGGTGGTATGAGCGATGCGCGGGATGGCTTTGCAAGCGACATTGAGCATGAGAAAGACGTCGATGATTTTGTTTGAAAAACATTGTAATCTGTCTCGTAGAGCATTCGCTATGGTCAACCACCTTCTCGCCATTGATGACGTAAAAGACGACTTTTCCCAAATACTCACTTGGGCCATCGAATTCAAACGATTGTGGAAACAAGGAGACGAGGTGGCGCTCAATTTCATGCCATTGGATACAATGACCATTGGTTCAATCTACGAAAAACCCTCAACACGAACCCGAGTTTCCTTCGAAGTTGGTATTCATCGACTTGGTGGCAATGCGTTAACACTGCTCAAAAATGACATTCAATTGGGTAAGTCTGAAACGGTGGGCGATACCTCTCAGGTTCTCTCAAGATTTTTGGGCGGAATGACGTACAGATGCTTTGGGCATGAGGACGTTGCTGAACTAGCGAAATACGCTACAGTTCCTGTGCTCAACGCTCTGTCTGCTAAACATCACCCCTGCCAAGCTGCCGCAGATTTGATGACGATAATGGAGCATTTTACAGACCGCAACCATCTGGTCGTGAGTTGGGTTGGTGATGGAAACAACGTGCTTCATGATTTGATGCTTGCGTGTACTATGCTTGGCATTGATTTCCGTTATGCTGTACCGGATGGTTACGAACCCGATGAGGATGTTGTGCAACGCTCAGAGGGTTATGCCAGTAAGAACGGTTCTGAACTAACTCGAACCATCGATCCAAAAGAGGCTGTAAAAGATGCACATGTGGTTTATACCGATGTTTTCATTTCCATGGGAGAGGAACATCTTGAAGACAAAATGAAATCCTTTGAAGGATATCAGATCAATCAAGAGTTGGTATCAGAAATGGATGATGGGTGGCGATTCATGCATTGTTTACCAGCACACCGAGGCGATGAGGTCACCGATTGGGTAATGGATCATGATCAATCGATAGTTTTCGATCAAGCCGAGAACAGGATGTGGGCACAAATGTCGTTATTGTGTTACTTCATCGCAAAAGAAGCTTGGGAAGCAATGGGCGAATTCATGGGACTTGTTTAAACAAGAATTGAGACAATAAAGCCCAACAAACCAAGAAGCATAGCAATCCGAAGCCGAGTTGCTGCAACATAATCTTCACCTTTCCACAATGGACCGTTCAAAGCCATCAGAATGAAAATGGCTGGAGATTGAAGCAACAGTTGACCAAACAGAAACGGTCCTTGCCAGTAGGGTATGTAGAGAAAGACAATACCCGCCAATGTCAGGACATAAGCCAGCATGCGACTGTTTTCCAGACCAATTTTCATCGGTAATGTGTTTCTATAGTCTCCATCTGCTTCCATATCCTGACAATCCTTGACAATTTCTCGTGCAAGGTTGACGAAAAATACGACCCCAGCAACGTACCAACAAAGAGCGGATTGTAGGCCCTGAATAGATGAGGCACCAAAGATTACTACTGCAGCTACAAGGATTGAAATTGAAATATTTCCAATCAGACCTTTGTGTTTGGTTTTTGGGCCATGGTCGTAAGTTACCATCAAAAAAACAGCAAGGAAGTAAATTCCAGCGGTATACTGTTGATCACCATTCATAAAATACAGGCAAAAAACGAGGGAAAGCAAACTTAAAATCGTCAAAAGACCGATCA
>CALBFP010000246.1 GCA_937894115.1 uncultured euryarchaeote | reverse complement strand
ATAACTTGCTAAAAAGCCCAATGCTTTTTGCAAATCCCAACCATTGATGTCGACATTATCATCACCTAACTCAACTAAACCAATCGCCTCAAGAATTGGCGTCATTGGCTCGACGATATCGTCTGGGAAGTCGCTGAGACTAACTTGAACTCCACTCATCAAGCAACACCCCGCTGATTGATTTTAGCAGCATTACGCTTCAATGATCCATCCTTTGCAATGGCAAATCCAGATGCATATTCATCGTCTTTTGTCGATGAATCGATCCAGTCGAGCATGTGCTTCCAAACATGATCGATGACAATGTCCTCCCAGAGATTCTGAAGAATGGTATGCTCAGTGATGTTTGACTCGATGGATGCGTTTCGATCCAGTTCCTTGTTATCTCCAAGAGAGTAGGAAAGAGTGAGGTCAACTGTTCCTGTTTGATCGCAAGCGACTGGAACAGTCACATTGAGATATTGACCCTTCACCTCGGTTGAAATTTTGTTGTTCATGACTACAAGTTCAGAACCCATGTTTGTCCAAACAATTGGACCTTCATGCTTCTGTCCAATTTGTTGGCGCAGATACGGTGCAAGTGTGTCAAAGCTACCATCGTGTTCAACTTCTGCAGGAACTCGACCGACAAGTTTCCGATAGTCGTCAGGACTCAAGAATCCACGGAACTTACCTTCTTCATCGAGAATCAGGACGCCATCAGGTTTCTTGTCTCGAATAATCCGAACGGCTTCAACAATCGGCGTTGAATCTTTCAGACGAAGGAGTTTCGTCTTCATGTGATTTTTGATACGTTCTCTCCCTGGATTCTTTTTGCTCGAAAAGATTCGAAGTAAGTCTTGAACTGAAAGTACACCTTCAATTCCAGATTTACCTCCCTTGGCGAGAACGAACTGAACCGAAGGTCTTCGCAACAGCAGTGCTGCTTTATCCAGCGTCGATTTGGAACTGACAAGGCGGAATTCATCTCGCAAGTCCACAGCATCGATGATTGACATTGAAATTATGAGAGGCTTGGTCTGTGCTAATTTGAATCGAATACTTCGAAAATCCTCTGTACTCATGAATCCTACGAATTTGTTCTCCATATTCAACACAAGAACTCCATCGGGCTCACGTCCAGTAATCGTAACGACGGCCTTCTCGACCGGCGTGTCGACACGCAAGCGAAGTAGATTGGTTTCCATGTAATTACTTGCCAGTTCCTTTGTTGGATCGAGTCCCTTGCTTAATGCATCCAACAATACTTGCACTTTGACGATTCCAGCAATACCTTTCTTCTTTGATTTTGCACGAATAAGCGCAGCAGTATTCTTGACAGGACTCAACGCTTTCGCAACATCGGCGAGGACGGCATTATGCGGCAAGAGCGCATATTCGTCGCGTAGATTTAATTCTCCGATGGTAGAAAG
>CALBFP010000245.1 GCA_937894115.1 uncultured euryarchaeote | reverse complement strand
GCGCCATAAATGATTACGCAGATTCCAATAACTTTCGGGGCTGAGGACGGTTGTTGCAGCAATATCATTTGCTGTCCTCCGTACATTTGTGATGGAGCAACAGTTGGGTCGGGCTGTCCTGATATCATCACTGAGGGGAGTTCTTCTGTTTGAGCGGATTCAATTTCTCCCCACATGTCTTGTTTTTCATCCATATTGTACCCTAGCAACGGAGATTTATGAATCATCGGTCTTCTTCAAGAAGGTTGACCACTTGGGTTGAAACGGAGGAGTCAATATGACCAACGTTCTTGTTGTTTACAAGAAAAACTTTGAATCCATCCACGATGAAAGTCTTGCTCAACTCAAGATCATCCTTCAAAACATTGCAACAAGTCGGAATCTGCGAACCGAATTAAGAGCGCGAGAACGCGTACGACGGGCAGACTTCATTGGTCGTGATTTGGTCGTAGTACTCGGCGGTGATGGAACGTTAACCTCCATCTCACACAACATTGATGAGAACACCCCTGTAATGGGCGTGAATTCCCACCCTGTAAGCAATCACCAAAATGGAAGTGTAGGATTTTACATGGATTCAACACTCGAGACCTTTGCTGAAGACTTCTCCGCTGCGTTAGATGGAACAGCAATTGTGAACAATCTTCCTCGATTGCGAGCGATTATCGATTCTACTTCGGGAAATCGATACACAACCGATCCAGCCATGAACGAATTGTTGATCGCCAACACGCATCAATACGCTCCGAGTAAGTATCATTTACGGCGCGGTGATAAGAACACAACCCAGCAAAGCAGTGGTTTGATTTTTTCAACATGGCTTGGCCAAGGTGCATGGTTTTCACAAAGCCTTGATTTCAAAACGGTCAATGAAATTCGCAACCAAGTCAAATCGGGTGAAGAAGAGTCGCATTACTTTGTCCTTGCACGAGATTTGAACCACAAACAACGTATTGATGAACGGTGGTCTTGGGTCGATTGGACCGACGAACCAACGCAGATTCTCAGCGATATGCACCGTGGATATGTTGTACCCGATGGGTGGGATGAAGTGCATTTCAATCGCGGCGCATCCATTTCTGTGGATTTGAACGCACCAAAACTTCGGCTGCTCACATTCCGTCAATCGATGAAAGAACGGCTCCTAGAATCGATTGGAGAGTGATGTATTGAACCTTGAACAATCTGTTCTGGGTGTCGATATTGGCGGTTCATCAGTCAAGTTCAGTTTGTTGGATTCGGGCGAAATTGTTGCCAATGAGCGTGTTGAGTATTCAAATGGAAAAGAACCACCCGCAATTGTCGAAATGATTCACGAACAATGCCAAAAATGGTCCTTCGATGGGAGTATCGGTATTGGTTTTCCTGGAAAAATAGCGGAAAACACGATTGTTGACGCTCCCAACCTTGGAGCGGCATGGAACGGCTACAATTTGATTGAAGATTTTATTTTGAAAGATCGTCGGAAGGTCGAAATCATCAACGATGCTGACGCAGCAGCATTGGCAATGGCTCAGCAGGTGGAAGGTTGGGAAGGCAAAGACATCCTCTGCTTGACACTCGGAACTGGCATTGGTTCGGCTTGGCTCAAGCAAGGAGAACTGCTTGCTGGAACCGAATATGGCCGCACCATACATCCAGAACTTGGATTCACATTGGAACAGTGGGCATCGGTTCGAACAATGAACGAAGAGAAGCTTACGATAGATGAGTGGGCACTACGGCTTTGCACAATCCTTAATTTTCTTTCCAGCAAATACAAACCAGATTTGTTTTTACTCAGTGGTGGAATAACAGAAGATGCACAAGCTTGGTTGAGTACCGTTCAGGACAACGTGGCAATCCCTGTCCTTGTTTCCGAATACGGTGAATTCACGGGTTCTGTTGGTGCAACAAAACTCGTATTGGTGTAAAAAGTAAACTGCACTATTGATAAAAAAAGGTGGAGACTGGGACTCGGAGAGTCCCAGCCTCGCTTTTCTTAGGAGGTGATCCATCTGCAGGTTCCCCTACAGATACCTTGTTACGACT
>CALBFP010000244.1 GCA_937894115.1 uncultured euryarchaeote | reverse complement strand
CATCGAGAAGGAGGATACGTTGCGCCAGAGGAACAATGTTGTCCGCCACACCTCTACCGAACCACCGGCCGTTCTTTTCTACCAACATCCACGGGTCTGTGGCCCATTTCTCTGAATCGGCATCCTCAACATCGTAGTGGCCGAAGAAACCAATGGTGAGCTTATCAGAATCTGCTCCTTTACTCGCTATGATGATTGGGCGATAAGGAGCGTTAGGATTTTCAACACTGCTCACGGTGCAACCACGTTCAGAAAAAAGTCCCTGAACCAACTTCGCGTTTGCCTCCAACCCGGATGGATGTCCTTCGAAGGCTTTGTTTGAGACGAGAACAGCGGAAAGTTCCATACATGTTTTTGTTTTTTGCGGCGACCAGACCAATTTTATTCCTCCTTTATCCGATGTTGATGCACTGACGGAGCGTATCGTTTGTTAATTTAAGCATACGCAACTTCCTATTCAACAATTCGTTAGCATCTTTCAACTGCAGTACCTCTCGAGCGAGTTCTTCTGAGGGCGAATCCACCTTGAGGACGCGATGATGGTGAAGCGGGGGTTTGGTGGTAAAGCAACCCCTTTTGTCTACTTTGTGTCGGATGCTCTGCTCAAAAATAAGCTCCCATTGTTGTTGTGTTATTTTGCCAGATTTACTTTTTTCTGCACCGCTGCGCCATGTCCTGAATTTGTCATTTGTGACGATTGGGCAATTTAATTCGACGGCAAATTCAGCCATTTCTGAGTCGGACTGAATAATGTAAACGCTGTAATCTTCCATGATTTCAATAAATTCTTTTGGAGTTCCATTCGTGCGAATTTTCTCATTTTTTACCTTGGACAAAGTAGAATGATCGAGGCAAAGAAGGCAACGCTGTCCCCTCTTGGAAAAATACTCCAACTTTTGTCGCAACAGAACCAAATCAACAACGAACGTGTCTTTGTTCTTTTCCGTTAAGCCGTAAAGAGCGATATTGGAACCATCAAGAATCAAGTCGAATTCGGTCATTTTTTCCCTCCTTTTCGAGATGATTTATTCATCTCCTGCAAGAAAGCAAAGGCCATCATCCCCATGCCAGCACCAACCAAGAAAGGCATCAGTGCTTTTTGAAAAACATCATCAACACCATCCTTCAATGACGCAAGTTTCAATTTCTTGAGTTGATAGGCAATCACCTGCTGCGAAGTACCCAGCGCTTCCGCTATCTCCTTTTGCGACCATCCAAGCGCCCGCAGCTTGATGAGTTCAGCAATTTGGTTGGGTGTCAGCCCCATGTCTCTATCCATTAGGCACAAGTATTTATTTGTATTCTACAAAATTATATCCTCATAATTTGTAAAGGACAAAAATAAACTGTACAATACAGTATCAAACGATTAATTCACTCTCGGGTGAACAATGTGGGCCGGAAAGATAGATTTGCCCGTGAACAACTTACTAAAAGAGATGAGGCAGGGCTAATACGCA
>CALBFP010000243.1 GCA_937894115.1 uncultured euryarchaeote | reverse complement strand
TCTACGACGTTGTGATTGTGGGGGCCGGTGCCTCTGGTCTCGGCGTTGCAATTGCAATTCAACATGCAGGAATCGAAAACTATGTTGTGGTCGATCGGGAAACGGTAGGTGCATCGTTTGCTGCTTGGCCCGCAGAGACGCGTTTTATCACCCCGTCGTTCCCGAGCAACTCCATCGGGATGCTTGATTTGAACTCCATTGGAATTGGAATTTCTCCAGCGTTCAACATGAGGGTTGAACACCCCACAGGACAAGAGTTTGCCAGCCATCTGCAAAGCCTCGCAGAATTTTTTGAACTTCCAGTACTTGAAAACACCAACATCGTTGACATCCAAAAAGTCGACGACTTGTTCCATCTCAAAACTGAAGAACAAACGGTCCATTCAAAATACGTGATTTGGGCAGCGGGCGAATATCAATATCCAGCAATGGGACATTTCGATGGGGCTGAATTGTGTCAACACACTTCGACCATCGAGCGTTATGGAGCGTTAGAAGGTGATGATTTCCTCATCATTGGAGGCTATGAAAGCGGCATCGATGCAGCCTATCACTTGGCACTTAACGACAAAAAGGTCAGTGTTTTCGATCAAAATTGTCCTTGGGGAGCTGAGAGTTCAGACCCGAGTATCGCTTTGTCAACGTATTCCTTCGAGAGGATGCGCAATCAAAAGTTTGGCGACCACGTTGAACTTCACCCTGAGTCACGTGTACAATCAATTTCCTGCGAAGAGGGTGTTTACAGTCTAACAACAGAATCTGGACAAGTGTTTCATTCCAACAGGCAACCGATTCTAGCGAACGGTTTTGATGGGAGCCATAAGTTCGTTTCACATCTTTTTGAGCAGAGGGACGACGGGTTCCCATCCTTGAATGAGAAGGATGAGTCGACCATAGTGCCGGGAATGTTCCTTTGCGGTCCATCGGTTCGACACGATGGACACATCTTCTGTTTTATTTTCAAATATCGTCAACGTTTTGCCGTTGTTGCTGAAGCAATTGCCTCTTCTCTTGGATTCGAAACTGAAGAATTTGTTGAGGCATACAAAAGTTGGGGCATGTATCTGGACGACCTTTCGTGTTGTGGCCAGGAGTGTTTGACGTGCTAAATCAAACCCAGCTCAAGAAAGCATTAAGTTTTGAATGGATGGGTCAAACCATCGCTAGTGTCTCCTGGATTGTGAGTGTTTTTGTTTACGGATTTTCAAACGGTGACGGCAAACTCGAGATGGGAACGGGTGACTGGTTGCAATTGCTTGCAGCATCTTCTTGGCTGATTTCAAACATCGCTTCTCTCGTG
>CALBFP010000242.1 GCA_937894115.1 uncultured euryarchaeote | reverse complement strand
TCAGCAGTCAAAGTTGCGTCTAACGACGTTGACCATTCATAGGAGTCAAATGCACCTGAAACAGTATAAATTTCAGCTTCTGTTTCCGCACAAACCGCATCAGGACCATCGATAGCGCTAATCGCCGGAAGGTCATATACTCCTGTCACTGTTAAATCGAAATCTCCGTAATTAAATGAAGAAAATCCTTCAACTGCTAGGTAATATGTACCCGCGGCCAAAGATGCAGTTAAAGTTGACTGAAAACCGCAATCGTCATCGTTAAAAGCGATTGTTTCTCCACCGCATGGTGCCGTTGTGAGCAACAAATATGTATCCCAAGATGCTCCACAAGTAGAAAAGTTGTATGTTCCTGCACATGGTACGGAAATCTCATAAATTCTGTCTTGAGAAGTTCTTAAATCACAATCATTACATGCTCCATCCGTCGTTCCTGAGATTACGAAATCTCCGTCATAGGCGAATGATCCATCAATTCCACCAGCTGGAGGAATACATGGACATGAAACAGTAAGCGTTCCATTACTTGGAGCAGTATCCTCGTCATCGATAAGGAAGTAGTAAGTAACACCACCTTCTAGTTCTATTGTAATGTTGGATGCCGAAAACACATCATCGATGTAAAACCATTCGTCATCTTCAACAACAGTAACAACTGGTATTGTATAATCAATAGTATTACCGAAGTCTCCACCGGCAACAATTGCTCCTGATGCATCTTCTAATTCAAAAGAAACCTCTGACGTGAAAGAACCAGCAACCCAAGTTGCTGTTAGAACAGCTCCTTCTGGGGCAGAGAAAGTTTCAGAACCAAATGATCCATCATCAAGTGTGGCTGTCAAAACAGGAGCACCATCAGCCAAAATTGTGATACTACTTCCATTCCATCCATCACCCCAGCTGTCCTGCATATTCAGAGTAAATGATGCTTGAGGTGCACCGTTTGAATCTGGAATCGTGTAATCAACCGTGTTCCCAAAGTCACCGCCAGCAACAACGTCGCCTGATGAATTTGTAATTTCAAAAGAAACTTCACTTGTGAATGAACCAGTTGTCCAAGTTGCAGTCAATACAGCGCCTTCTGGTGCAGAGAAAGTTTCTGAACCGGATGATCCGTCTGTAATTGTAGCATTTTCAAGAACAGGAACACCGTCAGCGAGAATTGTAATTGCATTACCGTTCCAACCGTCTCCCCAAGAATCAAACATGTTGAGCGTAAAGTCAACTATAGCTGTTTCTGTGCTCGTGCATGAGAATCCAATAAAGAGATCTGAGTAGTAGCCCACATTTGTCATCTCAATGAGATAAGAACCATCTGACTCAGGGGTGTATGCGAAAACTACCTCTTGACCAGGTGTTCCCCATGGGCCTGATTCTGGATTGAGGGTTCCCTCACCTGCACCAGTAGACCAGTTGTATTCTTCACCACAAGTCATCACAGTGAGGTCATTACATGGGTTTGTTGGTTCTGAAGGACAAATTACTTCGATACTACCTGAGCTTTGAGTCGTATTCTCGTCGTCAAGCAAGAAGTAGTAAGTTACACCACCAGTTAAGTCAAGCGTATTGGAAGCTGCTGAAAGTATATCGTCAACATATGTCCAACCCTCTGCTTCGCAAGTACCTGCTTGAAAGAATAAATCAACGTAGTAATCATCATTCGTCACAGAAATGGCATAGGAACCATTTTCATCTGGCGTGAAAGAAAATACGGCTTCTTGTCCTGGAGTTCCCCATGGTCCATCAACAGGGCTATATGAACCAGAACCGTCAGCAAGAACAAAGGAAAGTGGAGAACCACATGCCAATTCTTGAGGATTATCACAAGGTTGAGGCCCCCCTGGTAAGGAGAGTAGAACAGCTGACAACTCAGCGCATGAATACTCATCTTGACAATTGTATTTGTCTACAAGGATGTTCACCGTTCCTGTTGATGCTGCAGTAAAAGATACGGTAGATTGTAATCCACATGCATCATCATTATAGCCTACTACCGCACCCGAAAATGCATCGTAAACTGTAACTTGGGTGTCAAAACTAGTTCCGCATGTTGAAACCTCGTAAGTGGCACCTTCAATTACGTTAAGGGAAGCATATTCTCCACCGAAAATACATGTGGTGGACTCGGTTTCTCCTTCATCTGTTAAATCCCAAAAATAAAATGGGATGTTGTCGTTTGGACATTGAGCATTGGTATTAAAAGTAAAACCAAAAGCCAATACAAACAACCCTATACTTAATATAAAGTTCTTTTTCATGGCTTAATGTTTTTGTTTAATATTGTTTTTCTGCTCTCTGTTACGAATAGACTCCGCATTCTTTTTTGAATAAGAATTCATCTTTTCGTATTTCTCAGGATTTCTCTCAACCCATTCAGCTTTATTTCTAGCATAATTGCTAGCGTCAGCTTTTTTGTTTCCCGTATTAATATATTTCGGGAAACTTGGATCAGAAGTTATGATTGTTATTTCCTCAGTCCGAACATTTTGCTCGATGAAATCTTGCTTTTCAGACTTGGTTTTAAATTCCCGTTCGCCGGAGGGCAAAACAGAGTTTTTGACTTTTTCCTTTTCAATGGAAAAAGTCGGGCTCTTTGTCGATTTTTGGGCATAGGTTAACCCTACGGCAAATACCGACAAAATAATCAGAGATTTTTTCATGATAAATGATATTAGTTAATAGTTTAATGTCAGGCTTACATAACTGAGTAATGTTATTTCGCCCATTTTAGCGTGCACAAGATACAAAATGAAGTTTGGAGAACAGGTAAAAGTTATTAACATTTATCAACAATTGTGAAAATAAATGTTAATAACTCAAATTAAAAAGACAGTTTCAGGTTTAATTTTAATTGAGAAATTCATTGGTTTTTGATTCCCATAATTCTAGCATTTCTTGGGCTTTACGCGATTTTTCGGCATGTTCAAAATACAGCGAGTTTCTTTCTTTTTCTGTAAGCTTTGATGGATCTTGAATTTTCCCCTCTAAGTCCTTGATTTCGAGTTCTAATGTTTCAATTTTTTGCTCCAATCGTTGAATTTCGCGTTCTATTTTTTTATTTTGCTTTTGCGATTTATATTCATTTTT
>CALBFP010000241.1 GCA_937894115.1 uncultured euryarchaeote | reverse complement strand
TGAAGCGTTGTTCTATCAACGACACAGGGCCTTTATGTAGTCAAGTGATTGCATGTTGGTCATGAGCGAGCGCCACGTCAAAGGAAAAGGCCCCAGCAAGGCCGTCTTTCTGACGACGATGATGCTCTTTGCCTCATGGTCCATCGCTCTAGCTGGAATTCCAATTGCCTCTGCACATGAAGCGCAAGATGTCGTTTCATGGCCACTCTCAGGGTCGAACGATACCGGTTGGGTTCAATTGGATGCCATAGTAGGGGCCGATCCCATCCTAACAAATCAAGCAACAGCTGATTGGGTGCTGGAATTCGCACCGGGTGCGGAAATCTCAAACGTTTCCTTCCAAGTTCACGTAAACGGTTCTGACGGTTTGATGATCGATCAACCCCTTTTCGTGGCCAACGACATTGGCGTCAATCTCTTCGACTGGAGAGGACTAGGAATTCTTGGTGCAGCTGATTCGTTTGATGGAACAAACCCCTACGCCGACAGACTTGCACCAAACAGTGCATCAGGTGCTGGTTGGACGCTTCCTTCCGATGCCACAATCACAGAACTTGCGTTTGAAGCCCTCGCCCCTGTTGACCCCATAACATCCTTCTCTCCCATCTCAATCCCATTGCATCATGCTGTTCATCATCAATCCGACGGCCAACTCTACGTCAACACCGATCGTGCAGTGATTGTTTTGGATGCGAACAATGACCCAGCGTTCATTGACTTTTACGAATTTGAAGAAATTGATGCTGATATCGTCGGTCTCGCAATTGGACCGAACGAGAACATCCATGTTGGTTTCGCAAACGGTATGTTCAAGATGATTTCGAAAACCGATGGAACCATCACGGATGGGCTACCAAGCACAGGATTTGATGTTGCTTTATTCAAAGTATTGGCATCTGGAATCTACGCATTAAACAACGATGGTACCCTTCTCAAACTCGACGCTTCCAACAATTGGATTCAAGTTGTTTCGTCGTCCAGCAACACGTGGCCCGCAGCAACTGTGGTTCATGACTTGCATCAAGAAAACAACATCCTCTACGCCGCTACTGATGACGGTGTCGGTCGATACGACCTCAATGCCAACCAAGCCCTTCCGATTTGGAATTCAGCGAACGTCCTCCA
>CALBFP010000240.1 GCA_937894115.1 uncultured euryarchaeote | reverse complement strand
ATTCAGATTCGATGGTCGCTTCAATTTCTTCGCTTGCATCCTCACCGGCGCAAGCCTTCTCGACTGCGATGACCATCTTCTCAACGGTTTCTTCGACGACTTCTGCGTGGTGATGGAACATATCGAACGGTGTTGGGCCATCAGCCTTGGGACCTCCAACATCTGAAAGTGCCTCCTCGACATGTATTCCTTGGCCGCGTGTTCTCCACATCGCATACCCAACCGCTAAGAAAGCGATTGGAAGAATGATGATCATCTTGAGGTCGTCTCCGCCCGATGCAACGTAAATGGTGGCTGCACCAAAAGCGGCAACTGGAACACTCGCAACCCAAGAGGCTGCAATCTTTCCAAAGACTCTGAAATCAACTGCTTTAGCCCCTCCTGCTAATCCTACGCCTACAACGGCGCCAACAAGCGTGTGTGTTGTCGAGACAGGAACCGCAAGGAACGGCATAGAGAAGATGAGGATCGTTGTTGCAGCACCGAATTCTGCAGCAAATCCTCGGGTGGGCGTAATGTCTGTAATTTTCTTGCCGATGGTTTCCATAACCCGCCATCCCCAGGTCAAAACACCGACGGCGATTCCTGCTGAACCCAGTAGGATCAACCAAAGTGGGATTGGAGCCTCAGCACCAAGTTTCCCGCCGTCCGAAAGCACCTGCCAAACAGCTGCCATCGGACCTATCGCATTCGATCGGTCATTCGCCCCATGGGCGAAAGCAACGTAAGCGGCGGTGATGATCTGTAGCCAAATGAATATCCGCTCAACACCCCTGAAGCCCTTTACTTCCTGATTGATGTCCGTTCGACGGAGAACCAAGTACAATCCCAAACTAGCGATTGCTCCAATTACAGCTGCTAGAATTAACGAATTGGTAGGCAACCATGCAACATCAGATGTCGGATTCCAACTACCAGTTATTCCATCCTTGGGTTTGTATGGTAACCAGTCGTACTTGTCCTTTACCCATCCATTGTTTTCAGCTTTCGCAAAGAATCCTTTGAGGGCCTTAAATTGAAGTGCAATACCAAGAACAAAGAATGTAGGGAACGCAAGAATCGGAGCAAGCCACAGAGATCGTTCTTCTGGGTTTTTCGCATCGAGGATTGTTTTCTTGATGATCCAATACGAGAAGAATGCAAGGATTGCACCCATCAATGGGCTTGCAATCCAACTGAGGACTACTTCGCCTAATTTTTCCCAGTTGATGTAATCAGCACCATGGTCAACCTCAAGAACAAGCCCTACGCCAACGATACCCCCAATAATTGAGTGTGTGGTAGAAACTGGAAGGCCAAATCGTGTCGCTATCGTTAGCCAAACTGCTGCTGCCATCATTGCGGCAATGAATCCGAATGCAATGTCTTGTGATATGCCTCGGGGGACGGTGCCATCCTCTCCAAATGGAATCTCTAAAATTCCTTTACGAACAG
>CALBFP010000239.1 GCA_937894115.1 uncultured euryarchaeote | reverse complement strand
GCATCCAGACGCACACCTTGACGGCCCCATTCTGCCAATTGCTCAATGGGATCGGAATCGTATTCCGAGGGCGTTTCACCCGCAACCTGCCAAGCATCCTCGCAGACGGTAACGCCGAGTTCAAGCGGACCGTTCATGGTTCGGGCAATTCCAGGTCGATCGTCGGATTCGAAATAGCGGGCCTCATCAAAGACATCGTAGGTCGGCAACAACTGTTTTTTCGCTACGATTTTTGCTGGTGCCGCATTTCCAATGAGAACGACACCATTTCCAGGTTTGGAGCGAACATTGTCGGGCAGGGTTGGAGTCCCAATGAGCGAAGGAATCGGAACATTGAGTTCAAATGCAGCATTTTGTGCAAATTCAACGAAGCTCGATTGCATCAACAAATCACGTGGAGGATAGCCGCAGATTGCGAGTTCAGTACTCACACACGCAACAGCACCTGATGCTGAAGCGGTTTGAATGAACCGTTCAAGGCGAGCAGCGTTTCCATCAAGATCACCAACCGTTGGGTTGATTTGGAGCAAAGCGATGACGCTTGCACCTTGTTCGGACATGACCATCCCACGTGCTCGTGTTTCATAGAAATGATGCATCATTTGTATTGAAGAATTTCACCGTTCGCATCCTTGTACCACCAACTGCCGTCTTGCTGGTTTTGCCACCACCAGACGCCGTCTGATCCTTGCATCCATCCATCCGATTCGGTGGCTTGGGAGGCAGTGGAAACTGCGGAAGCCGTCGCAGCAACAGGTTTTGATTCTTCAATCGGTTCGTTAAGATTCAAATCAGCATCGTCATCGATGTAATCCTCTTCGTCCTCATCCAGATATTCCGAATATTCATCCCATTCATACTCGGATCGTGCCCCACGACGGACGGTTGCATTTCGTGCCATCAGCAAAAGAGCGAGAACAATCGAAAGACCGAGAAGGGCGCCTATGGAACCCAGAACTGGATTCACATCACCAAATACAGCTTCACTGAACGAAGGATCGCTCTTTTGACGGACATCAACCGATGGACCGATGCCCTTTTTGCCGTTTTCCAACTCGATTTCAATCCATTGAAGGCCTGTTTGTTCTGGGGCCCAATCAACAAGAATCGTTCCTAAACCACCTTGTGCAACCTCGACATCGGTTTGCCTCAGGACCTCCGAGGTTCCATCTGCTCGAACGATGGAGATGGTCGCTGAAGTTGTCCCGTCCAATGTTCCAACGTTTTTAACGAATATTTGCACCGCTGTTGAATCGCCCAAACCCAGATTGAGCCTTGAATATTCCATTGCGGGACTCTCCAGTTCGAATTGAGGTTGTCGCCATTCCATAATCCACGATTCAATGGCGTTTCCTGCAGGCTGTCCTTCACCTCCGAGGACGGAGTTTCCAGCCAAATCGCGCCCTTGAACCATAGCGTATACTGTGAACCGATCGATGAGCATGTCGTCAGTGATGACACTCAAGTCCATGGTACCGGTGCCGACCAGATTAAGGCCGCTGATTTCGGTACCCTGCAGCAAGAACGGGCTGTCGCCTCCACGAACAAATTCACCTGTTACCGAATCCTCGACCCACCAAGCAAGACGCAGGGATTCAAAGTCAATTCCACCTTCTTCTGAAAGAACGATGGTGACTTCATGCTCCTCGGCCGATAATATCGCACCGTTTCTCGGCGATTGAACCTCTTTGGGATAAGGTCCAAGACCATCGACGACCATCCACTTTACCGAGGATTCTTTTTCAGTTGCATCAAAACCCTGTGATGGCAAACAGCCAACAGACCACGTCAACGGTATCGTTCCCGAAACAGACGGTGATTGAAGTTCGACGTTCCATATCCCGTTGTAAGTCTGGGTGGTGTATGTCTGTCCTGAGAACATAACATCAACCGTACAATTGAATTCGGGGATTTCCTCTGTGGCTTCAAACACCAGGCCACCCGTCAATTCAAACGGCGAGTTAGGCGGCAGTCTCGCCCCGTCATCGAGTACGGTACCCTGCGTCAGCACCAAAGCAACGCTTTCTTGTGGAATCATCAGCGCTGGAGAGAAACGCCAGCGCAGTGCAGGGAAGGTCTGAATGACTTCTTGTCCCGCACGGTCGACTATCTTCACACTTGGCTCGCGGAAGGTTTCTCCCAGATCGGGCGTGGTCCATGCGACCTCGAGTTCGGTCACCAAGCGTGTTTGCTTCTCATAGGGGCTCGCCGTTGTTCCATCAAGCCCAAGCATGTTGCAATCATGAACGATGAGGTGAACGCTGTTTGAGGTGCATGAGTCGGTTCTGAAATCCCAAACAAACGAAAGGGGAGACGTAAGAATGTTGGAAGCGAGTTGGATTTCGACCGTTGTCAGGTCGGAAGCACCGTTGGGTTCGCTCATGTCCACCCGCAGCGTGTAGGGTTGGCTGGGATGCAACCACGGTTTGGCCCCTCCAGTCCATGACATAGCATTTGAGGACACCGTCGGCGGACCGTCCGGGCCGATTTGATACATGAAGAGGTGCTCGCCATCCTCGCCACTGCCGGCATCTTCCAATGCTTGGCCTGAGGCGTCCATACCAACCAAATAGCCTGCAACCTTCTGACCCTGTGTACCCATGGAATCATCGAACAAGAGTGTGTAGATTCCCGTTGACAGGGTCAAATCCGTTGGTATGATCAACGACCGTTGTTGATATTCCTCAGGACTGGGCCAACCGTTCAAATCCACGTCGTCAATCCATTCCCGCCACAGCATGACGTGCACATCGGAAGGAAGCAAGACCGGATCGAGAATTTGGAACTGAACGGTCTGGCTTGTTGAGGCAAGGCGATGGTCGTACCATTCTACTGTCGTGTCAACAACTGCGGGTGCCGTTGGGTCGATTTTGAACGTTCTAGAATATTCCGAGCCCGTTACAATATCTCCTCCGTTCAACGGAACGACACGCACGGTCCAAGTCAAATCTCCATAGGAAATGGGTGTAACATCCGACACATTCCACATGTCGACATCAAGGCTTGTTGTGTTCGCAACCATGGTGTTTCCTTGCCACAGTTGAACTTCAGCATCACCGTCCGCAAACGCATCGATACCACCAACATTCTCGTAACCGACATCGATGGAGAAATTCAAACCAATTCCTGCGGCGAGATAAAGCGTGGAGGGATCAACAGGACCGTGATCGTTGCTTACGACAACCGATTGAATGACAAGATCGTTCTCAAACGCTTGGTTGCCAGCTAATGCGCTCCACATGTATTGGCCGGGTCGTGAAACGACATCGTTGTCCAGAATAACCCTCATCGATGCGGTCATCCAATCTTCGTCATCCCACCCTTGCTCGACTCGGAATTTAACGGTAATTTCACGTATATTGGTCGATGTTTCTAAGATTGCAAACCTTTCAGTTGGGTGCAACTCAACAAGAGAACTGTCGCCTTGACCGAGGGGTTGGCCGCCGCCCGTTGGCAACAACCATGTTGCATGATTGTTTTGACCTTGGACGTCTAAGCGAATCAATGAGACGGTTCTTGCAGTATCAACACTGAATCGCGTCGTAAAGGACAACCATCGCTGAGATGGCGTGAGTGGATTTGAGGCGTTTTCCATCGTCACCATCCCCGATGCAACATCATCGCTGAACGACATATCGGTCACATTGACGACCAATCGACCGTTTGATTGACCACTGAACGGGAACGCAACGGTTGGTGGAGTTCCTGGATTTCTCTGTGCAGAATTCGCAGCCATAACAAGCGGAGACTGTTCGTCTCCAGAGATTGTAATCGATGTCGAATAGGGTGCAGCCAAATTGGAAAAGGTTGCAACACCGTTTCCGTAAACTTCCAATTCCACAAGAGCGAAACCCTGACCTAAATTGTTGAGTAAGGCGCTTTGGGTCGCTAAGTTCGTTCGCAAAAGTGCACGTTCCGAAGCATTCAATTCTAGCCGGTAAACCGTTGCATTATCGAGTGTTTTGGACAGCACAGTCGATCCAGAAACACGCACAGAGAGGCCCGTCATGTTCCCGTTTTCACTCGACACAGATACTCCGAATTGTTCCAGATTTGAGGCAGGAATCCACGCTGAGGCCTCTGCTAGACCTGAAAATCCGAACGATGAACGATGCGTGCTCAGACCGGTTGAGAAACGGTCTTGGAAGCCCCATGACCCTATGCGATCGTCGGGATTACCCCATTCCAACAACCCATCGCCGTCCATATCCAAAGAAGGTGCATGAACCCGTTGGCCGCTTGACATGGTGATCTGAACTTGATCGAGGAGCGCAGGTTGAGTTGAGTTGTGCATGAACATCAGTTGGAAGGCATGTTCGTTGGCATCAAGAGAGCCCGAGTACGGGAGAGAAATGGATGTCCATGCATGGCTCGGGTGATGCCGAACGTAAGCGTCGTACTCTTGAACAACGGCTGCTATTTGATAGCCGGACAAAGGAGAATTGCTCGTGAACCAAGGCGAGTGTATGGTACCGTTTGCAATCGATGAGAGCGAACCAGCGATGAAGGTACTGTTGTTCAGCACCCAGCCGTTGTCGGCAGGGTTTGATGCAAACGTGTCCTTCAACAGACCACCGGCGGATATCGACTCAACGGACGGCATCGAATTGCTGTCCAATCCCTCAAACATGAGACGAAGACGCAAAGAACCGTACGTCTCCCAGTCCAATGCATCGAGATGCACATCGGTACTTTCGATGCCCTCGAAACCGGAGATGTTGTCGCCAGTAAGAGCATCGACAAGCGTCCACTGCAATGTGGCTCCTGCTGGGATGTCTGCATTGATGTGCATTGGTGCATACGGCCCTTCTGCAAGCGAGAAGCTGTTCGTAGCATTGTATCCAAACGTAGGACTTGTCCAAAGAGAAAGCGGCGGAATCACCACTTTTACGTCGTCGACAAACCAATAATCGCAGCAGGTACCGCTACCGGATGTTTGATGGATTCGAAACTGTGAACTTGAATGCAGGGCAGCGGCTGGAAGAACCGTTGCAAGCTGGAAATTTGACGTCGACGGGGTGCCCCCGGTAAAGGAGTGAAATTGCGTCCACGTGCCTGCTGCAGTTTTGTATTGGAACTGGAGATCTTCGTTGAAATCAGGAGTTTCCCCACAACCCGATCGTCCTTCATGTACCCAAGCATGGAATGGAACTCCAGAACGACCTGAGAGATCCATTGCTGGGGATGTTGCGTAGGTCGACCCTGCATACAACCGAATCGATCCTCCTGAGCTACCGTTGTAACCGCATGCAGGGGTGGTGACACGACCACTGTACGAGTTGGAAAACGTCCATCCTTGAGCGTTGGAATTGAAATCGAAGCCGGGGACTGAACCTGCTCCCGAAAGAATACCGGATTGCGTGTATGTGTTGTTCTTTGTCGCGTCAACGTGATTCCATGCTGCATCGCCCTCCCAAAGCAAGGTTTGAGAATTCACCAATGTCGCTGATTGAACCGTCATGTCAAGTGATGTGATTGCACCGGTGCTCGTTGGAACATCCAATTCAAATGGATTCAAACTGTTTTGCCCTGGTTGAACATCGACTGCGACAGAGGTTCCTTCGGGAACAAAATTGACACGCTGCTTGTCTTCGAGCTGCATTTGAGGAGCGGACGGAGCAAGTGTTGTGTACGGACCCATGACAAACAAAAACAGAACGAGCAGGGCAACGCCACGTCCCTTGCCAGAGCCGGCCATGTGTTTGCCTGATTTTCAAAGGACTTGAATGTGTCAGTCCATTGAACTCCTCTGATTTGAGGGAGAGATTGAAAACAACGGCGCATTTCGCAGGCCATGGTTCGACCGAAATCAGCAGGCAATCTCGATGCCGTTGCCCTCGAAACAGCCTTGCTCGATACTTGGAAGAACGAACAAACGTTCCAGGAGTCCATAGACTCCAACCGCCAAGGCGCACCGTTTATTTTCCTCGAGGGGCCTCCAACTGCGAACGGAAAGCCTGGAATTCACCACGTCGTCGCACGAGCCTACAAGGATCTCGTGTGCCGATGGAAGACGATGGAGGGATTCCTTGTCGAGCGAAAAGGTGGATGGGATACGCACGGTTTGCCGGTCGAAATCGAAGTCCAAAAGCGACTGGATTTGATGAGCAATGAGGCGATTGAAACGTTCGGAATGCAAGCTTTCAACGACGCGTGTCGAGAAAGCGTTTGGACCTACGAGAGCGCATGGCGTGAGATGACCGAGCGCATGGCTTACTGGGTCGACCTTGACACGCCTTACGTAACCTTGGACAACGATTACGTGGAATCCTGCTGGTGGGCACTCAAACAAATGTTCGACAAAGATTTGTTGTATCGAGGACACAAAGTATTGCCGTACTGCCCGCAAACAGGAACCTCATACTCAAGTCACGAAGTCGCACTTGGCTACAAAGAGGTCGAGGAGCCTTCTGTATACGTGAAATTCAAGATGGTCGATGATTCTGCTTC
>CALBFP010000238.1 GCA_937894115.1 uncultured euryarchaeote | reverse complement strand
GTTTCCTCAAGAGAAGGATTCACCGCAGCCACATGAGCTGGAAGCATTCGGGTTGTTGATTTTGAATCCACCACCCATGAGACGATCGACATAATCGACTTCAATCCCATCGAGTAAATGTGAGGAAGCATTTGGAACTAGGACACGGAAGCCCGAAATTTCGAGTTCTTGACAGTCAATTTCCGTGGTTTCAACGATTTGTAAATCGTACATGTACCCCGAGCAACCTCCAGACAGAACACCGACCAACAGAGCGTGGCTGCGGTCATCTCCGAAAGCGTTCGAGAGCATTTCAATGGCTTTATCTGTAATCGTTAAACGAACATCAACAACTTCAGGTTGAACCATTTCAATGGCAGGAGCAGTTTCGCAGGTTCCGCAGTCCATGTAGGGGCCACCAACTCGTCCATTATCAATCTGACTTTTCTTCAACGACGCGCAAGTTTCTTTTTTCGTTCTTTTTCCAATATCGTACAGCGCCGAATTTGTTCTTTGGCACGTTTCGCTTCTGCATCGGACAATCCTCTCGGAATGGACTGTTCGTAACATTTGATGGCATCCTTGAAACGTTCCATTTCTGCATAAGCAGTTCCCATGTTGTACAAGGTCTGTCCTCGTACATTCGACGGATCGATCATCATTGCCTTGTGATAGGATTCAACGCAGGCAGGATATTCTTCAAGGTAATAATACGCATTACCCCGTCCGTTCAAAATTCGAATCACCATCTGACTGTCGTTGGCAAAGGAAGGTAAAGCGCGATCAAAAGATGAAAGTGCTTCGCGATATTTCCCATCCTCCATCAATTGGATACCTTGGTTGTACCATGAGATGTCTTGATTCGCTACGGAACTTGAATCTGAGGACACAATGGGATTGATTTGAACAATCGACGCAGCATCGAGCGCTGCTTTTGCAAGGTCAACCTCTGGCTGTGCGTTACTCTCGGACGCTTTCTTTACAGGCTCTATGGGTGTAAGCAATACATCGTTTGCAAGATTCTTGTCTTGCACCATTTCACCCTGTGGTTGCATCTGGTCGCTCGCCGACGGTTCGATGCTTGGTTGCAACGTTGGCATGGGTTCAGGTGGTTCAGGAGCAAATGCTGGAGGTGTGGATGTCGGAGGGGGCGGTGGTGTGGGGAAGGATTGATCGGTTGGTTTTGATTCCAAGTCATTGGCTTTTGAATGGCAACGCTGAGCCGTTTCAAGATCGCCTGCTGCTTCAAGAGACTTGGCTAGACCCTTCCAATAGACTGGGTTGTTTTTGTCGCTTTGAATAACCTCTCTCCAAACCGTCACGGCCTCGATGTTTTCTCCTTTTAGTGTCAATGCTCTGGCTCGCTCAACCGATGGTCCTGGACTGATTAAATCCAATGCATATTGTGCCAATTGTGGCGCTTCTGGCATTGTTGGAGGAATTCCAGTAATGTATTCCAATACCTTCACTTCGGCTTCACCGCAAGAGAGGAGTTTTTGTACAATTTCATCTCGAAGTTCTGCATCATCTTGGTTTTCCAGCAGAATCATACCGTGCAATAGGAGGCTCCCGATATCGTCGTTTTCTTTAGCATACGCAACCATTTTCCGGCGTGCTTTAACGTGACGTGGGTCAAGTTCAATTGTGGTTTCAAACGCTTCTTTTGCACCCCTGTCGTTCTCATTGCGGGCATACAGACTGCCAAGATTGTACCAACCTGAGGCAACAGAATCATCGATTTTCGTTGCATGTTCAAGGGCTGCAATGGCGTGATCGTCCAAATCCATTCGGGCCATTGCACCACCCGCAATTCGCCAAGCACCTGCGTGTTGAGCACCGATGGTCTTGAGGTGAGGTTTGAGCAATGCTAAGGCTTTTTTGGGCTCTCCTTGTCGTATGAGATCTGTTGCTTCATTGGTTAACTTGTCGAGGTTCACTTCCTCCACAATCGGTCGTTCCTCGATTTCTGTTTCGATGGTCTCCTCGATCTTTTCCTCGATGATTTTTGTTGCAGCAACGACACTGGCGGCGCTTTTCAGCTCTTCTTTGTCAAGTGTACCATCGCCATCAAGATCATGATAGGTGGCCTCTGCGAGAATCGCCTCAGAATCCTGCACACCGGTTTCTTCCATTACGGCATCTAGGGTAGAATCTTGATGAGTTGCTTTAGTTACAGTTGATTCAATAGCATCAGGCACTTCTTCTACTGGAGCATGCATTGTGCGATTCAACACATCGGTCAAACTTGGATGGCCCGGAAAGAATTCCAATCCTCGTCGAGCCATAGCGGCTGCTCCGCTTTCATCTCCAATTCTATCGTACAGAATCGCTAGGTTGGCGGTAGCAGGGGCGTGTTCAGGATTTAAATCAAGACAAATTTGGAAAGCTTGTCGAGCACCTCGGGCGTCCTGCTGGGCTTCGAGTAAAACGCCGCGATTAAACCATGCCATATCGCTGGATGGATCCAGTGCGATGGCTTTGTTAAAGGCCACTAAGGCTTCTTGAGGAGAGTTTGTGCGGGATTTGAATTCACCTTCTTCAATCAGCGCACGGACTTGAGCATCAACGTCGGTCTCATCACTGCCCAAATCGATCATTTCCTTTGGTTCTTGTTCGGAATCATCGACCGTAACATCATTCGAATCGGCTACTTCGTCGGACCCAACGTCATCGGACTCTACCATAGAACCCAATCCAGCCGACCTAAGGGCATCAGCCATATCGTTCATCAAAGCATCTGACATGTCTCCGTCCTCGGTGCGCATAGGCTTCTCCGACCTTAGGCAAGACTGTCATGGTATAAGCATAGTTGCTTCATGGTTAGCAAAAATCAATGGATTCAATTAATGCATCTTCGTAGGTATGTCATGGCGGAAACACCGTTGAAGGTGATGGGACTCTCGGGCTCTTTAGGTCGAGCATCAAAAAATGGCATGCTGGTTGATTTAGCGCTCAGCAAGGCTGAGTCGAAGGGTGCTGAAGTCTTTTTTTGGGATCTTCAGGAAAAGCCCCTTCCTCTTGTCGGGGAAGAAGGATGCTGGAGCAATCCTATGGTCAAGGAATTTCAAGAACTCGCCGCTTCGTGCGACGCGTTTCTCGTATCATCGCCCGAATACCACGGTACTATGTCTGGTGTGATGAAGAACACATTTGATTGGGTCTATGAGAATCATGTTGGTGGAAAGGTCTTTGGTTTGATGTCAACTTTGGGTGGTATGTCAAATTCCAACACCTTGAACCACATGCGCATCATGCTTCGATGGCTCCACGCCAACCCGGTATCTCAACAACTTGCACTGGGTCACGTCAAAGAGGCTTTTGCAGAGGACGGTTCACTTGTCGATGAAACTATGGACCAACGTTTGGAAAATCTTGTTGATTCGGTCTTGAAGACGGCAGAAATGTATCGCAATTCGTGATGATATGAACGTTGGCCGCCCTTCTTTCGAGGATGATTTTGGTGGGGCTTATCTGTTGGTTGAGCCTGGCCAATTCAACTTGGGTGATGAAGTAGGATCAGGTCATCCTAACGAATCACCTGTAAAAACCGTTGAAATTACTGAACCTTTTTTCTTGGGTGTTCGACCGGTTACTCAGGCACAATGGGGTAGTATAATGGGGAGCAATCCTTCGAAATTCCAAGACGGTTGGATCTCTGGCTTGCGACCAGTAGAGTCAATCTCCTACAACGATATTGAATTGTTTCTTGAACGTGTGAACGAAATAAAAAACGAATTCATTGGTTTTCGTGGTGTATGGAGACTACCGTCTGAGGCGGAATGGGAATATGTAGCCAAAGCAGGAACTTCGACAAGGTGGTCGTTTGGTAACAAGGATTCCGAACTGGACGCCCACGGTTGGCATGCTGGCAACAGTGGGGCAACAACAAGAGAAGTTGGAGTGAAAAAAGCGAACCCTTGGGGATTCTACGATATGCACGGTTTGGTTTATGAAATTACATCAGACAGTTGGGAGTCTTCCCACAAAAATCATCACGGTACACAAGTACCTGTATCAGCAAATATTGTTTCAAGTATTGTTGCCAAAGGCGGTTCTTGGTTTACTGAATCGGATTCAACGCGTGCATCCTCTCGACGAAAACTCGGTTCGAATGAACGAAAGGATGGAGTTGGAATGAGGCTTCTATGGGAACCTGTAGAACCCATTGATTAATCTCCAGTTCGAGCTTCAACATCAGCTTCAAACTGCACTTCATCACTCAATTGCTGGCCTTGAGGTACCCTTCCAGGGCCGGTATACCACTCAGCCTGCTCTTTGTGGTCGACGATTTTCATCACATTCAAACCGATAAAAACCTTGATTCCTGCGTGAGTACGATGGACCACGGGAGAAACAGATTCATGGAATGTGTCGTTCATAAGATGACAAATTTCCGAAAAGGTGCGTTGACCGTTGCACAATTCCCACAAAATGCTGTTTTTATCGAGTAGAGGGCGACGCAACTCATGCGGGGCTCTCATCAATCTAGCGAACAATCGTTCAACGCGCCCAAACCGCTTTTCAAATCTTAAGACAACTGTTTTTCCCGTGGCTCCATCAACGTCGGGGTGCGGTCCTGGTTCACCAGTACGACACCACCATACCGGCAATCGAACCGGATATTTCTGCGCTAAAGGGTGATTGTCCAATTCAACAAGATCCATTCTATCCCTCAAAAATCAGTCCATGTCCAAACAACAAGGCTCAGCATAGAAACAACTCCACATAATGCCGATAAACGAACGGTTTGTTGGCGTTTACCAAATTTGTCCAAGTACCATGTTAGTACACCGAAAAATG
>CALBFP010000237.1 GCA_937894115.1 uncultured euryarchaeote | reverse complement strand
GACGCTCTCCGTATACACACCCGACGGCATGACGATTGACACCCATCAACTGCTGGTGGAAGAGCGCATGCTTCAGGCGAATTCACTCGAGGCAAACATCAACACCGTTTCCAACTCCTTTGTGCAAGGCGAACTTCTCGATGCATCAATAACGGTCAGCAACGCCGGAAGCGAAGACGAATTGTTGCGATTCACAAACACCTGTAGGGCAAGTTATTGGGTTGCAGATGCGAACGGAAATGTTGTCTTTGATTCCCTTGACCGCGCCAATTGCCGCAATACAGAGCTTGACGTCGTCGTTGCTGCTTCATCCCAAAGCACCTTCCCGCTGCAAACCTGGGCCTTCGTAGACGATGTTGGTTGTTCGATGTTAAGCGGCAATTACGTGCTTGTGGCAGAATTATCCGAATTCAATTACATTGCTTCCGAGAATCTCGATTATCGACGGGTCCAATCCGACGATTGTGGAACGTCGGCTGCTCCATCTCCATCAATGACCGTTCAAGTGGATGACAACAACGTCCCAGCATTCGAACTCAAGCTTACCGGTACGGCCGAACAAACCGAAATCCAATGGCTTGAAATTTGCAAGGCCTCCATTCAATTATGGAACCTTGACCAAATGGAGAAGGTCATCGAGAAGAACGTTCTGTGCAACGGTGAGGAACGCATCGATCAAGCGCTACGCATCGCATCCGGTGACGTTCTTTCCTTCCAAATAAGCGACCTCAACGATTACGATTACCAAGAAGCACAATACCGTGTAAGAATCGATTTTGCCACCGACCAAGACGTGGTGCTTGAGCAGGAATTCAAGTGGCCAATTGAAAAAGTTGAACAACAAGATGCAGTTGTTGAAGAAACCGAAATCAACAATCCAATCATCCGAATCGAAGGTGTTTGGAACAACGTACTGACGCCTGATGGCACGTGTTGGATGCTTGAAGACACCGCAGGTACGTCCCACATGCTCGCAACTTCCGCAGTCGATCTGTGGTCACCTGAACGTGGAACCTCTGGGGTTTACGAAGTTCAGCAGCAAAATCCAACCCAAGCGTGCTCTCGCTTCACCGCACAAAGCTACACTCTCATCGGCGTGTTGGCTGAAACACCGTTCGTTGCTGATTTGGTCGTTGTTGAAGATTCAACGGTTGTGGACGTTGAGCAGCCCGCATCAGAAACGTTGCCAGAATGGGCACCGCAGGCTGTTACTGTTCTAACGGTCAGCGCCATTCTCTCACTTCTTGGGTTTGCTGCATTCAACAACGAAGCCATACGCATCTCGACCACACT
>CALBFP010000236.1 GCA_937894115.1 uncultured euryarchaeote | reverse complement strand
ATCTCAGTCAAATTGATTTCCTGCTGTGCCCGACTGATGACTTTTGGGTCCGAGACAACGGCCCAATTTTCGCCCAAGGTGAAGACGGGCAATGGGTTGTTTTGGATTGGGGGTTCAACGGATGGGGAGGTGACGCGCCGTTCGCATTGGACGATGCCGTTCCGCTTGCTGTTGCAATGGACTTGGACCTCCCAGTTGTCGACCTGAGCGCCATGGTCTTAGAAGGTGGTGCCATCGAAGTCGATGGGCACGGAACCCTCATGGCCACTCGCTCCTCCATCACGGGGGCAGATCGGAATCCGGACCTCACCGAAAGTGAAATTGAGGCCTACCTCACCACCTACCTCGGGGTTGAACAGGTCATCTGGTTGGACGGGCAATTCGGAGGAAACGAAGACATAACGGACCAGCACATCGACGGCTTTGTGAAATTTGTTGGCGGCCACACCCTAGTGACCATGAATGACTCCGACCTGGCCTACTGGTATGTTAGTTCTGAAGACCGCAACATCATTGATCAAGCTATCAATGCCAACGGCCTTCCTTATTCCCGAGTCAATTTGCCGCTGACGCAGGAACCGGTCCAAACCACTTGGGGTCAGAGCATTGGCTTCCGCAGCTCGTACGTCAACTACTACGTCGGCAATTCCGTCGTACTTGTCCCTGACTACGATGATCCCATGGACTCTGTGGCACTCGAAATCATCCAAGGGCTTTACCCTGAGCGGACGGCTGTTGGCATCAACTGTCAAAACATGCTACAGTGGGGCGGCATGGTGCATTGCGTCACCCAACAGCAGCCATTGGGTACCACAGGCCTTTCCCTCCAGCGACCGGAACGTTTTGGAGCACGTGGTCATGTTTCACAAACCTTCGATATGATGGGACGCGAAGTCCAGTTTCTAGAAACGAGACAACTGTACGTCAGGCGCTATGAGAACGGCACCATCGAGAAAATTTATCGCCTGGATTAAACCCGAATTTGAGAGCGAAAGAAATTCAGTCCTTCACGAATACCTTCAGCTGCTGTGTTTGTCCGGAGGGGCTCTTGGCAACGACCAAGTGCAAGCCGCATCCCTTTATTTCCCATGATTGATCGGTAAAAAGAAACCGTTGGGCGACCCGGCGACCACTGGCATCATAAACTGTCAAATGAATATCTTCCTGAGCGATGAGCGTGTTGGATTGTACGGCACACAAATCCGCTTGGCCAAAATAGCTCGAATCGAATGGCTCCGGCATGGACAATGGATTCGCACAGAATTCGGACCAAAAAGACCACATCACCGCTGAACTTTGAATATCCATATTGCCCCAAGCGCCAAACCAATCATGGCCGCCTTGATTGACCCGATAGACTTGGGCCTTGTAGCCTGTGGGTGATCCAAAATGTTCAATGAGGTCCACCGTACTGCCATCGGACGGATCGAAATCAGGAAGGGAGGTAGTGGTGACTTCGGAGCATCCATTGGCATTGGCCCAATGGGCCACTACAGTCTCCACGCCCGGAGCTCCTTCCCACGGGTTATTGGAGCCGAGGGTAGATCCGTAAAGAACATCATAATCTTGAGTGCCGTGGATGTGGACAACAGGAACAGCTTGCGCCTCGCACGTTTCCCAATCGGCACCACTCATCGTCCCTCCAACGGAACCGATGGCTTTGAAAATCTCGGGAGCTGAACAGGCCAAGGTGTAACTCATATAACCACCGTTGGAATACCCGCAGCTATACGTGCATTCGGCACTCAATTCCAACGTGGTTTGTAAATGCAGGGCGAGCTCCGTCAAGAATTGAACGTCGTTGACATTGGAAATACCCAAATTTGCATTCCAATGGTTGATGCCTTGGAAGTCGGGCAGTCCCTGGGGGTAGCAAACCACAAAGCCCTCTTGGTCCGCGATCTCCGACATTCCGCCAAAAACAGATATGCTTGAAGCGGTACCTGAGTGTCCATGAAGAACAAAAACAAGCGGAGCATTTGGAGGTAAATTTTCCGGGATGTGCAGGTAATATGTACGTTCGTCATCTCCTGAGGTGACGAAAATATCGGGAACCAAACACGATCCATCATCTGCCGTGGCGCCCAACACATAGTTCTCGGCATCTGGATTCGTGCACCCGTAGAGCGTATAATCACACGCATCAGTTTCCCCAATTTCAAATGTAGCATACGCTAGATCGCCATCCGTCATATCAATTTCCACCGTTAAGCCGTTGTCCATCGCAACCTCCAATGAACCGCCGTTCCAACCGTCACCCCATGAGTCAGACAGAATGAAAAAATAACAGCCGGGTTCCAGACAAACGGTTTGTTCTGTAGAAGTGTAATTCTGTGTTCCTTGAAATGAGGCGATTATAGCGTCATTCGCATTGGAATACAGCTCCCACGCCATCTCATACCCCCAATTGCCCGTGGTGCTAAACAGTATTCCAGATTCGCAATCTTGGGCAAAGGTGTGTGTCGTGGCAAGGGAAGTCGTGAGAACGAGTAAGTTGATGCGGAGGAGAAGTTTCACGAT
>CALBFP010000235.1 GCA_937894115.1 uncultured euryarchaeote | reverse complement strand
TTGATTCAACCTTCAATGCCGTTGAATTTAATCAATCACTTGAGGTGTTGACACTCGTTGGGAATGGATTCTGCTATACCTACAGAATACCAGATGAGATTCTCGCAATCCGAATGCAGTCCTAGATAGAGCACTTTCCCTCATTCCAATTCGATTTGATGATCTGCGAGATCAACGTAGTCTTGTCCATCGCATGATAGGACGATGAATTGAAGGTTATCGTCTCGAACAAAGAGACGAATCACATCTTTCATTCGATTCAATCGACCAGGATCTGCGAACACAAATGCGTCGTCTAGAATCATAGCCGTTCCACGACCTTCAGATGCTAAGGATAGCAATATCATTCTCATGACTGCTTGCAATTGTTCCTTGGTCCCATGGGACTCATCCGATACATCGATTTGCTCTGCAGAGACAGGTTTTCCATCATCATCGAAATGAATCGAGGTTTGGCTACCCCAAACATATCCCAAGAGGTGATCTAAGCGTTCCTTGATTTCGCTTCGAGATTGTGTCTGAGCATTCATCTTCGCTTGCTGAGCTGCCATGCTAAGTACGGCATATGCATCGTGATCAAATTGGGCCTGCTCAATCTTCGCATCCAACGTAACGAGTTGGGCTTCCAAATCAGGAAGGTCCGACAGCAAGGCGTTTGTTCGAAGTTGAATCACGCGTTCCTCGAGTTGGAGAATCAGGGCACGCTTCTCGTCGTATTCGTCCAACGAATCCTGAAGTTTGTTAGCTCGGTCTGCCTGAGCATCTTCCAGCAGAGGCTTATTCTTGAAGAGTTGATCATACACCACTTTCAATTCTGCCAGCTTTTGACCGCTCGTTGCATGAAGTTCGCTCAGGTCCTCATCGGATCCGTGTTCCAAGCGGTGTTCGTTCAATTCATTTTCAATTTTGGCCAATTTGTCGGTAGCTTTGCGTAAATCATTCGATACAAGCTCGAGTGCAGTGTGCGCTTGTTCCTTCAATTTACGAACTTCTTCCAAACGCTCTTGTGAGAGACGAACGCGTTCCTTGATTCGAACCAACAAGTCACCAAGTTTGCCTTCAGGACGTTCGTCTTCAGGTCGAGAGACCTCTTGATGAAGCTCAATTTGTAAACTTGTAATCTGTTCATCGAGAATTGAGGCTTCGGGCATTCCTGACAAGAATTCTTGTGTCGTGGCTACTTTGACTTCAAGTTCCTGCTTTCGATCTCTTCGACGAATCAATTCTGAACGCGATTCGACCCCAAGCGAGTGAAGGATTTCCAACTTCTTCAGCTCGAGTTCAGAAGGCGAATCACCGGACATGGCTTGGTCGATTTCGATAACCACATCCCCATTACGAACAATTTCGACTTTTTCGGATGCCAAACCTGAACCGTCAATCTCTGCTCCGTCACCACGGATAACTGTATCTTTTACTGGCTTCAGAATGTTGATGTTCATGGCCCGCTCAGATCTAGCAATAGCAATCTTCTCGTCGAGAAATCGCAATTCCTCAAATTGTTCGTTTGACGCAATCTGGATTTCATTGATTTCTTTCGACCATGCAGCAATCTCAGACTCCTTTTCAATCCGCTGATTACGCTGATTCTTCAAATTGTTCAACTGCTCACGGTTTCGTTCAGCCTGTTCTTTTGAACCTTCAAATTGCTCCCATTCAGAGACACGTTGGAATTCATCTTTGCCGGTTTTCAAAACCTCAGCCTCGGTGATGAAATCATCGTTTGCATATTCGAATTTCTTGGTCTTCTCTTTGTGCTTGGCGGTTTCTGTTTTAATCGATTCATCAGCCGTTTGTTTTCGCTCTAGAATTCCAATTCGTTCCTTGTGAGCGTTTTGAATTGGCTCAACCAATAACCGCTGTTGTTCATATGCGCCATGGGCGGCTTCACGTCGATTTCGTTGTTCATCGACTTGAATTCGAATGAGTCGGATTTGCTCACGTGTCTCATTACGCGATTCCTCAGAAACCTCAGATTCTCGCTCATGGTTTTCATACAGAGCATCCTCAGCTTCCGACAATTCCGATTCAACGTCCTTTGCTTCACTGATTTTGTCTGCTAATTCAGTACGCTCGTTTTGAAGTTCAATCACTGCTCCTGATGCACCTGAACGAGGCGTTCCGTCCGCTTTCAATGAAGAAATGAACTTTGAACGTTCCTCTTCTGATCCGATTTCGATCTTGTTGAGGAACTTAGCAAGCTCCGCTTCGTCAACTGCCAAACCGATGCGACGCAGGTTTTCTCCCATATCCAAGGAGTTGAAAAGTTCACCTTGAAGATGGAATGCAATTGAAGGTAGTTCAGCCTTTGACATCTCCCAAAGGTTCTGGCTCGGCCCATTCCTTGTTTGGTAGTTCTTCGATTTCGGCTCAAGATTGTAGGCAAGTTGAGATGCCATCTCGCTGGCTTGACTTCCTTGTGAAAGTAGTTCATTCGTATCAGCATTCGTAAGCTTCGTCTGATCCTTTTCACCCCATACTTTTGAGATCGTGAATCGTCCATTATCGGTGGAGAAGGTCACGCTTGATTTTGGTGAACCTCCGCGTTTAGGCACAAGTTGTTTCTTGAGTTTGTCAGACTTCGCAGGATGGATCAGTGTGAGCATTACCATGGTTCCTAGCGTTGACTTCCCTTTTCCGTTGTCACCGTGAATCAGCGTGATGCCTTTCTCGAAATCGTACTCATGCCGTCCGCTGAAGATACGAATGTCCTCGACTACGAGTTTCTCAATCTTTGTCAACATCATGCCCACCGTCCCATGTTCAAACGAAGCAATTCGATGGCCCGATGCTTCAAATCATCATTGATGCCATGTCCTGACTCAAGAGCCTCTTTGACAGCACGCACCACAGGATCGGTATCACTCAGGTCAGAAGGCTCATCGTCATCATCGAGAACCACCAATTGATCAACAACTTCGAACAACCGGTAACTTTGGCTGACATCTTCAAGCATCTCATTGAGTTCTTTGATTTTGTCGATGATGAGTCCTCCCTTCAACGTCACCCGAACCGAGGTTGTTTCCTCGATGTGATCTTCAATCGATGACAAAAATGCCTCCAATACCTCTGTTGAATCTTCATCGAAGTTGAACACTACATTATGGAAACGAAGTTGGCCGACATTTAGTCGTTCATGATCAACAACCTTGCCCTTCGAGTCCACCTCCAATCGCAAATAACTCCCGATGAAGTTCAATATCCAAAACCAAAGTCAGTTGGATATGACCTAATGAAATTTGCATGTAAAAATGCAAGATAGTATGAAGGTCATACTGCAACATTAAAGTGTACTGTTTTTCAATA
>CALBFP010000234.1 GCA_937894115.1 uncultured euryarchaeote | reverse complement strand
GCGATCGATCAAATCCCAATTTTCGTGCAGCTAATTCCGCATAAATGGCAAAAATTGGCCCCAACACGATCAAAACAAGAAATTTGGTCAGCTTCAATTGAATCCAGAAGGTCAACAGAAAGAAAAATCCTTCAATACCAGCATCAAAAGTTTCAAGTAACCAATCCGAAACATTTTCTAAAATGTTACTTTCTAGCCGAGAGAAACGCTGGTGTATCCATTGTGAAACAAAGTTTTCCAATTGCATGGAAAAATGGTCCAATACCCATCCTACGAGCTTCATTGTGATCAAGGCACCTGCCAACACAACAACATAGCCATGCCTCAAGCCATGGACTTTAAGAAATCCAATTGACGATGCATAGGTTCTCAGTCCCAATCCAAACTGATTCCAGAATCCCACTGTACCCATAACTTCGAAATTAAGGATGTCATGTTGGAATATTAAAAGATGCACCGATAGAAACCGAACGACGTTTTCGATATTACATCATGCGCATTCATTTTATAGCCATCGGTGGCAGCGCAATGCACAACATTGCTCTTGCCGTGGCAGCCGCTGGTCACGAGGTCACCGGTTCTGATGACCAAATCTTTGAGCCTTCGCGTGGCCGTCTAGCCGCCGCAGAATTGTTGCCTACAAATGAAGGCTGGTACCCTGAAAAAATTAATGAGTCAATTGATGTTATCGTCCTGGGAATGCACGCCCGGAAAAACAACCCTGAGTTATTAAAGGCTCAGGAGCTTGGTCTGAGAATACAATCTTACCCAGAATTTTTACGTGCGTCGAATGCACATGCCAAACGGGTTGTTATCGGTGGTTCCCACGGAAAAACGACCATCACCTCTATGCTCCTTCACGCCATGCGGGGTCTAAACATTCCAACCAACTTTATGGTAGGCGCCCAATTGAAGGGGTTTAGCCGCATGGCTGAAATCAATCCCAATCGGCCATGGTGCATCCTTGAAGGCGATGAGTACTTGAGCTCTCCCATCGACCGACGGCCCAAGTTTTTTTGGTATGAGGGCCATTTCACGCTTCTTACTGGAATTGCTTGGGACCACATCAACGTATTTCCGACCGAAGAAAATTACATCGAGCAATTCGATTTGTATCTGGAGACCTTAGCAGAAAATGCTACCGTTGTATGGTGCGCAGACGACGCGGTTCTTGGATTAATCATTCGCCGTTGCAATCGAACAGACTTGAAATTCATACCCTACCACACTCCGCCTTGTTCTCCCAACTCAGATGGCACCATGACCATTGAATTTGAGGGGAACCGATCTGTAACAACTTCCCTAGTCGGAACGCATAACATTCAAAACCTAGCAGGGGCGCGTACTTTGGCCCAGACAATGGGCTTGGAGATAGCTGCATTCGATCGGATTATTGCATCATTCGTAGGAGCCGCTCGGCGATTAGAAACCGTACATGACGAAAACGGATTTAAGGTTTTTCGAGACTTTGCTCATGCCCCATCCAAGGTGAAGGCCACGGTCAACGGCGTAAAGGCATCTTACCCTTCACATGCCTTGACCGCTGTCCTTGAATTGCATACGTTTTCCAGCTTGAATATGGATTTCCTGCCCTCCTATGCCAATGCTATGGACGGTGCAGATGAGGCGGTGATTTATTTCGATCCGGCGGTCCTCGAACACAAGCGGCTGCCCCAACTTGACCCACAATTTGTTCGAAAATCGTTTGGAGCTCATCCCAATATCCGCGTCATAACGGATGCGTCATCACTACAGAAGCAGGTACAGACCCTCGATACGAATAACCGTGTTGTGCTACTTATGAGTTCAGGTTGGTTTGGAAACGCAAAATGGTCGTGGTGAAAGGCGCCTTCCACCGTTTCTTATCCCAAACCCACATCCAAAGCCATCATGACAAGGAATCCCCCTATGAAGCCCAATGTGGCGAAGTCTGTGTACTTATCACGTTGAGTCTCTGGAATGACTTCTTCCACAACCACATAAATCATTGCACCCGCAGCAAAAGCAAGTGCGTAGGGTAGAATTACTTGCATCTGAAGAACAGCGACCGCACCGATGACTGCTGCAAATGGTTCCACAATGGCAGACAATTGACCAAACCACAGTGATCGTGCTGCGCTCACTCCTTGACGGCGCAACGGCATGCTAACTGCGAATCCCTCGGGAAAATTTTGGATGCCTATGCCCAAAGCCAAGGCTACGGCTGCACCGACAGAAGCGCCATCCAGTCCCAGCGCCGCTCCTCCAAACAAAACCCCTACCGCCAATCCCTCAGGTATGTTGTGCAAGGTTATAGCCAGGACCAATAGCGTCGATCGATGCCAATCCGTTTGTGGACCTTCCGCTTCATCTTTATTGAAATTGATGTGAAGGTGGGGAGTCAATCGATCCAATGCATGAATGAACAATGCACCCAAACCAAAACCACAAGCACTTGGCCATACTTTGGCGAATCCGCCGCCTGGAGACATAGCAATTGCTGGAGACAATAAGGACCAGAAACTAGCAGCTACCATGACCCCACCAGTAAAACCCAACATGCCATCGAACCATTTTCGTTGCATATCACTGAAAATGAAAACAAGTGATGCTCCCAACGCGGTCATCATCCAGGTGAAAAGGGTTGCTAAAAGTGCCGCCTCAACTGCCCCCAAAGAGCCCATCAATTCCATTAAATCACTCATGGGTTATTTGAATCAAAACGTTTTTCGCAACTTCACTAGAAACATTGGTGTAAGAATCAGCGCCTTCAGACCACACAGCACTCCGGTCAAATTCCAGACACTCAATCAATTCATAATTTTTGCCCAAGCGAATATTCAATTTGTCAAGATGCCGCAAGAACAAGCTCGAACTGTCTCTTACTCCGCAAACGACAAACTTGGTTCCCACTGAAGCTTCGCTCGCAGCAAAAGCATGCTGCCGAGCCCGAATCTCACCCTGCTCATTAGGAATTGGATCGCCATGGGGGTCGTACTGAGGATAATCCAGGAATGCATCCAATCGGTTGATCAATTCAGCCCCACCAATGTGCTCCAAGTCTTCAGCAAGGGCATGCACAGCATCC
>CALBFP010000233.1 GCA_937894115.1 uncultured euryarchaeote | reverse complement strand
CAACCCGAATGCTTCCAGCTCATGTGGCTGCGGTGAATCCTTCTCTTGAGGAAACATCATGGGCATCATCGAGCTTGATGCTTATGTTCTCATCATTTCTGGTGTGGACCGCTGGTCTTTCATCGATGGATTGTCGACCAACAAAGTTGAACAATCCTGCAGCACAGTACTTACCGACAAAAAAGCCAAAATTATCGATGTCATTGATGTGGTTGAAGTTGGAGAAAACTGTGCTGTAGTTGGTTATGGACCTTACAAAGAAAACGTATTGAATCACTTTCAACCACGCATACTCCAACAAAAAGTTTCCATTCGCGATGTTACTTCACTGAATCGCGTTTATGCAAGCACCAAACCCTTTCCACAAAAGGATGGAGCAACGGTATCTCAATCGTATTTGGGCTGGATTGTAATCACATCTCAATCGAATCCTCTTGTTTCAACATTGAGTGAAGTGGAGTTTACAGACTATCGTACTCGAAATATGATACCTTATCAAGGCTATGAAATTACACCAAAAGTTAATCCTTTCAATTGTGGATTAGAAGGACTTGTTCATCAATCAAAAGGCTGCTACATTGGGCAAGAAATTCTCACCCGCATGAGAAGTAGAGGACAAATGGGCAAGCAACTTATGCAAGTCTCGAAAGGGGCAGAAGACGCTACTAGTGTCGGAGATGAATTCGCACTGGTAATCCGACGAACTGCCGTATAGTATAATTAGAGAAAACCCTGAGTCGATTATATGGAAACACAGCCAACATCGGTTGTGACACATGATGGCGGGGATGCAAATCAACCCGCTCCTCGGGAGAAAAACCTGAGAAGATACGACATTGATTGGCTCAGAGTTCTGCTGTTTGGTTTACTCATACCGTTTCACGTAGCCATTGGAGTGTATTGGTCAACATATGGTGATGCCATCAATCCGAACATCACAGACGATCCAGAGGAACGGCTGGAGATAGCGAACGAAGGGAACGATTACAGTGCAGAATCGATATCTCCAGTGAGTATGTTTCTACATTGGATGCACCAATGGCGCCTTGCAGCATTGTTCATGATATCTGGAATGGGGACTGCATTTGCTTTCAAACGTCGAACATGGGGCACCTTCCTTACAGAACGTCTCCAGCGCCTCCTGGTTCCCATGTTTTTTGGAATGTGGACGATGGGGTTCCTTGGTGGTATTTTCACGGGATCGGTGGATTTGGAAGGGAACACTGCATTGGAAACGATAGTGGCGTTTATTCTCCACATTTTCTTAACGTCGTTCGTCTTCTGGGTACCTCTTTTCGGTAAAATCATCGCCCTTGGACATTTGTGGTTTTTGTGGAATTTATTTTTGTATTCGTTGTTGTTGGTTCCAATGTTCCATTTCGTGCAAAAATATCCAGAAGGAACATTAGCAAGGTTTTGTCGCTCAAGCTTCACCATAAAATCGGGCTTAGGGATTTTTGTTTTACTTCCGATTTTATTGTCGATCACAGAATTGGCTTTCAAGCCCTGGTTCCCTGGATTTATCGGAATCGGGTATGAATGGTTTTGGTATCTCGTGTTCTTTTTGTTTGGATATATGTGTATTGTTGCCAAAGATACGTATTACCAATTCATCGACAAACATCGAGTTGCAATTACAGCAGTTACCGTCCTATTGACATTGGCGTTCATATGGATGCGAATCCAACAAAGTAACGATGGCATTCCCTACATCGATGGAGGATGGCTTGAAGATGGCATCATTCACAATGAGATGACAATCCTGGCATGTTTTATTCACAGTTTTCATGCTTGGTTTTGGTGTCTCACGATCTTTTCTTGGGGTGCCCTTTTACTCAACAAACCCAGCCCTTCGTTGTCCTATCTCAACCAAGGAGTGTATCCCTTTTACATCATCCATATGCCGATTACTTTCGCAGGTCTCAACATCGCCAAAGAATACAATGTGACCGGTATTCTTGCAGTTCTTTTAGGCTGTTTTGTTGTTACCACTGGTTGTTGGTTGGCATTTGAACTTGTACGAAGAACCCGTGTTTCGCGTTACCTCTTTGGCATTAAAGAAATCCAAAAACACTCAAGAATAATTCAAAACGTCCCTGAGCTGTGATTTGTAGAAATTTCCAGAGGTTTGCAATGAATTGAGTTCTTCATCGGTCAGTTCCAATTCAAATATTTTCTCAACACCGTTGGAACCAACGATACACGGCACGCCGATATACACATCTTCCAGCCCATACTGACCTGTCAACAAGCATGAAGCAGGTATCAATCGACGTCGGTTGTTGAGAACGGATTCAGCCATAATCGCTGCAGCCGATCCTGGTGCGTAAAAGGCAGAGCCACGTTCAAGCAATTTGACAATTTCTCCACCTCCACCTGCTGTACGGGCAGCGATGGCATCGATTCGTTCCTGTGTCATGAGTTGCGTTATCGGTATTCCTCCGACCGTGGTGTAACGCGGCAAGGGCACCATCGTATCACCATGACCTCCAAGAACCATCGGACTCACATCCTCTTCCGCACAATCCAATTCAAGGGCGATAAAGTGAGCCATCCGAGCGCTGTCAAGAATACCTGCTTGGCCGATTACTCTGTGAGGCTCGAAGCCCGTTACTTTTTGCATGTGGTACGTCATCAAATCGAGTGGGTTTGTGACAACGATAACAACACAATCAGGAGCATGGTCACGAATACCTGCCCCGACTTGAGCTACAATTTCAGCGTTTTTACCAATCAGATCCTCTCTTGTCATTCCCGGCTGACGTGGGAAGCCACTGGTTACAACCACAACATCCGAACCCGATATGTCCTCATAACTGGATGTCCCTGTAATTCGACCGTCGTAATTCAAGACGTTTGCATTTTGACTCATGTCGAGCGCCTTTCCTTTGGCAAAGCCCTCGTAAATGTCGAGCAATACAATGTCCGCTATCTTCATGTTGGCCAGTACAAACGCACATGTTGCTCCAACATTACCCGCACCAATTACCGCAATTTTTCGACTCCCTCTTGACATGATTCTCACCAATGGACTGTCAATAGCGGTTGCTTTTAATCAAGAGGGTGCGCGTGCTTCCCATTTGATAGCGTCAAAGGGTGGTATTGAAGAACCTCCTTTCGTTCGCAAAACTCACAGGTGCTACAATGAAGTTAGGCGTACTCAAAGAGCCGGAAGGAGAGACACGGGTTGCAATTGTTCCAAGCAGCATGAAAAAGCTCCTGAAAGCAGGATTTGAGGTTGTCGTAGAATCAGGGGCAGGCGTTGCTGCAAACTATGCTGATTCAGCATATGAGGAGGCAGGAGCAACGGTTGGTAGCCGTGAAGATGCACTTGCGTGTGATACCGTCATTACCATTCGATTTCCCGGTGTTGAAGGGATGAAAAAGGGTACCAACTTGGCTTGCGTTTCCGATCCCTTCCGAAATCCGCAATTCGTCAAGGATTGCCTTTCTTCGAACATTACGTTGTTATCCATGGACATGATTCCACGACGGCTTAGTCGGGCCCAGTCCATGGACGTCAATTCAAGCCAAGACAACCTTGCAGGATACAAAGCGGTGCTTTTGGGCGCAGCCCATGTTCCAAAAGGCATCCCGATGATGACCACCTCTGCAGGGACGGTTCGACCCGCTAAAGTTGTCATCATGGGATCCGGTGTTGCAGGTCTGCAAGCAATCGCCACGGCAAAACGCCTCGGGGCCGTCGTGTATGCTTCAGATGTACGAAAATCTGCTGCAGAACAAATCGAATCCGTTGGTGGACGATTCATTGAAGTCGAAGGAATGGATGATTTCGAAGATGAAGCTGGGTATGCGAAACCGTTGACTCCAGAATTTATTCAGAAGGTCAACGACACGGTATGTGGTGTTGCATCCGATGCCGATATCATTGTCACAACAGCACGAATCTTTGGTCGGCCGGCTCCTATTACGGTTCCATCAAGTGCAGTTAAGCAATTTAAATCAGGCGCAGTGGTTGTCGACATGAATGCTGATGTTGGTGGTAATTGCGAAGACACTGAAGCAGGTGAGGTCGTCACTACCGAAAACGGTGTCATCGTTGTTGGAACCTCAAACCTTCCTGGAACGATTGCAACCACTGCAAGTATGCTTTACTCAAACAACCTTACTACGTTCATTACATCCCTGGTTGATGAAGGTAAAATCGTCATTTCAGAAGATGACGACATTCTCGTCGGAGCACCCGAAGGAAGCGATTTTTACGTCAATGGAATGGGTGGGGTTCTCATCTGCAAAGATGGAAAATTACATCCAAAACAGACTCGCCTAGGAGGTGCACTTGAATGACGCCAGAATTTTTGATTGGAAACATAACACTGTTCGTACTTGCGATCTTCCTTGGATTTGAACTGATTACAAAGGTACCAGCAACGCTCCACACACCTCTGATGAGTGGTGCAAACGCCATTTCAGGTATCTCGATTATCGGTGCTTTACTCGGTGCAAATGTTGCATACGAGGGAGGAGCTACTGCCGTCTCAGGCATTCTTGCATTCGTAGCTGTTGTATTAGCGATGATCAACGTCGTTGGAGGATTTGCTGTTACCAACCGAATGCTCAATATGATTGCTGGAAAGAAGCGAGGAGGCGCCTGATATGGAAGATTGGATTTCACTGGGCTACCTCTTATCCGCTGCTTTGTTCATCTTTGGTTTGAAGAAACTTGGACACCCACGTACCGCACCATTCGGAAATCAACTGGGAGCACTCGGTATGCTTGTTGCCGTTGTAACAACAATTCTACAGATGGGACTTGGAGACGGAATAGAATGGGTTCTTATCGGCTCAGGTCTTGTCATAGGTTCTCTTATTGGCCTATGGATGGCCATTCGTGTCGAAATGACTGGTATGCCAGAACTTGTTGCATTGTTCAACGGTTTTGGAGGCGCTGCATCGGCTCTTGTAGCTCTTTCAGAGATTTGGCGATTTATTGAGAATGATGCCAACATTCCAGATTCAGGGTCCCTTAAACTGACCGTTGTTATGGTGGCAGCAGGACTTTCTGCACTCGTTGGCTGGATGACGCTAACAGGATCCATTCTCGCCATGTTCAAACTCAAGGGAGGCGTTAGCATCTTTGGTAAGTGGGTCAAAACTCCAACATGGGGCCCTGTGTGGTTGAATCCGCTCAAGGTGTTGATGCTCATTGCTGTGGCTGTCTTGATTTACCTCAGCATCGATGCACCAACCGATCAAAATTACCTTTGGGGAATCATAGGAATCTCTTCTGTTCTTGGAATCGTCTTGGTTTTACCAATCGGTGGTGCCGATATGCCTGTTGTTGTTTCTCTACTCAATTCACTGTCGGGTATTGCCGCAGCATTCACTGGATTCATCATCGGCAACTCGGTATTGATTGTCGCTGGGTCTTTGGTAGGCGCTTCTGGTTTGATTTTGACCTTCATTATGTGCAAGGCGATGAACCGAACTCTGCCCGATGTCTTGTTCAAATCCTTTGGAGGATCAGGAGAAAAGGAGTCGTTGACACGAACGAAAGTTGGTTCAGACCCTGACGAAGTCGCTATGATGCTTGATGGTGCTCAAAAGGTCATCATTGTACCCGGATACGGTATGGCTGTCTCTCAGTGCCAGCACCAAGTTAAGGAATTCGCCGATCTTATTGCAGAAAAATACGATACTGAAGTCAAATATGCAATACACCCTGTTGCGGGACGTATGCCGGGGCACATGAACGTCTTACTTGCAGAAGCAAATGTACCGTACGAACAACTCATCGAAATGGATGAAATCAATCCTGAATTCCCCGATTGTGACGTTGCCCTTGTTATCGGAGCCAACGACACAACCAACCCCGCTGCACGAAGCGGAGAAGGTCCTCTGGCTGGAATGCCGATCATCGATGCAGATGCTGCTCGAACCGTTGTCATCGTCAAGAGGTCGCTCTCAGTTGGATATGCAGGTGTCGACAATGACTTGTTTTACATGGACAAAACCATGATGCTGTTTGGTGATGGCAAGGCCATGATGACCGGGCTCAACAATGCAATAAAAGAGTCGTAAAATTACGGGCATGAAGCAACGTTGAAGACATAAGCCGAAGTGGCTGTAATGAAGGGAAGAGCATGAAGTCCAGATTGCTTCTCGTTTTGATACTCTCAGTTTTCCTTCTTGCACCTGTTGTCGCCAACCCAAACGGACCGCCATGGACCAACCCCATGGGAGGTGGCCTTACTGTTGAAACAGGATGTACGTGCCATGGTGATGGTGTCCCGTCCAACGATGTTGTCGTTTCCATTTCGGGTGTGCCTCGGGCTTATGCGTTGGGAGAATCGTATGATTTCACCATTAATCTTCAACATGCTTCGTATGCAAACGGTGGCTTTTTGTTAACCGATTACGGTGTCGGAACCTTTACTCCTGGAGAAGGAACTCAGATTGTTACTGAAACCGACGGATCAGAACCCGGTGCTGTGTCACAATCAGCACCAAGCAACGACTGGATTGTTACGTGGACGGCTCCATCGAGTGATGTCGGAGATGTTTCGTTTTCCCTTGCTGGAAACGCTGTCGATGGACAAGCCGGTGCGAACGAAGGTGACAACTGGAATCTCCTCTCCTTCTTTATCTCGTCTCCTGAAAGTATGACCAACGACGACGAGGAAAACCTTGCCCTTCGAACCATTAGCGTCGGTGATTTCGAATCCTTGTTTGTTGCAGAAGAAAATCCCGAAGCAATAGAAGCGGAACGGCAAGCAGATATTGCAGACAATTTCTTCACCAACGGAAATCTGTTTTACTGGACCACACTTGCAATCATCCTCATTGGTGCAGTTGTTCAGGGAGAATTCTACGAGCGACGCTTCGGTGGAGGGCCAACGCACCTCGACATGAGACTCGCAGTTCCTCAAGGCATACGACGTGGAATCCTCTCGCTTGGTCTCTTGCTCGCCTTGGGATGGGCGGTTGACGATGGACAACCGTATGGAGCCGTATTGGTTCTCGGGATGCTTACACTCTGGGCAATGTTTGGCGTATACCGAACGATTGTACAAGCACGTGCAGATCCTGAACATCACGATTTGGTGTGACTGAGGTAATACGTTGTCGATCGGAAAAGGAATCCAACTGGAGCACGACACAGCTCTCCCCATACAGAATCATTTCAACATACTCACTCAGAGAGCTACACTTGGCTTTGTTCTTATGGCGATATTTGCGTTTGTCATCATGACAAAAATTGATGTGATTCTTGGTGAGATACTGAACCATTTGAATCCAGGCGATGGAAATTTGTCGTTGTATGAACCCGCATCTTGGAGTGCTGTTCGCTGGTTAAGTGCTGTATTCCTCTCAATCTTGTTGTTGATGCCCCTAGCCATCTATTCAATCTATACCTTCGTACAACAAGGTCTGACGAACCGTGAATTGGCGATGTTCAAACGTTGGACCTTACTCTCTGCAATCACAGGTTACACAACGTTGTTCCTGTTGTTCTATTACCTCATACCAACATTGTACGTTTTCGGGGATGGAATACATGAAGATATGAATTTGGAAGCAAAATACGATGCTGTTTCATTGTTCACATTTGCTTTGTCCATTTATTGGACAATGCTCATCACCTACATCATTGCCTTTTCTGCAACTGCAGCAGGAACGTTCGGATTGATTACTGAGAACAATCAAGATTGGTGGCGAACACGTATACTTGGAGGAGGTAGTCTTGTTGTTTTGTTTACACTTCCGGGTGGATGGAATGGCATCAACATACTGCTTGTTTGTTCTATGATCATTGTTCTTGAATTTTCCATTCGAAAAAGCGTTCGCAAATCCGGTCAAATCCTGAAACTGAAGCCAATTTTTGATAATGAAGGTCGGAGGCGTTCTGTTCTTTATGTGGAGAGTTTGTACACAAATTCTGAAGTTCCCCTGAACAACATACCAAACCACACAGATTTGATGAGATTTGAGTCGCTGTGCACAAACATAGAGGAACGAAATGTGCTCATAGACACCATCATACGTTACCGGATTACCGATGTGGTTATGTCTGGCTGTAAAGAATCAGAACTTCCTTCAGCATTCAAGTTGGCAATAACTTCTGCAAGTTGTGGAATGTGGTTCCTTCAAAACAACGACGAGGAAAGTCTACTCAACTTACACAACCGTATTCTCAGACCCTACAACTTACCCAACACTTGAAACGATTCGATGGAATGTGCCATCCATGGGGAAAAGGGGTAAAGCCATTGGTATGACCCTTTGCGCCCTTCTTGCAG
>CALBFP010000232.1 GCA_937894115.1 uncultured euryarchaeote | reverse complement strand
TTTAGTTGAACAGTTTGTTCAATATAGAATCAAAGGTAACAACGATTCCCTCGTTTTTTCAAATCAGTCGTACAAATCGAACAGCACATATTTCTTCAGTGATGAGTTCTTCCCCGTCCCGGTGACTTCGTACAAGGACCTGAGAGTTTTCACCCTCTACAGGTGCGACCAAACAAGCGCCATCTGCCATTTGCTCAATCCATGGTTGGGGGATGGAATCACCACATGCAGCAGCAATTATTCCATCAAAAGGGGCATATTCTGCTTTACCGATCTTTCCATCAGCGAGAGAGATTGATGCTGGCAGAAGATTCAATTCTCCCAATGTATTCTTTGAACGTTCGAACAATTCTGAAACGATTTCGATGGAATGAACCTCAAAACCCATGCTGACTAAAATCGCTGTCTGATAGCCGCATCCAGAACCGATTTCCAATATACGACTTCCTTCTGGAAGATGACCGAATTGTGATGTCATGAGTGCAACCATGTAGGGTTGACTGATGGTTTGGCCAAGTCCAATTGAATGTGGACAATCATCGTACGCAATACCATTCATACTATCGGGTAAAAAATGATGCCTGGGAATTGCCGTCATAGCGGCAATCGTGTGATCACATGTGATTCCACGGCCTACGATTTGTTCGAGCACCATGGTATGGTGTAGTCGTTGCAAATCTTCAGCGCTTGGATTTGGGTGAACATTCTTTTTTCTCGACATCGCCCTCAATCCGACCGATGGGTTCCGACATCATAATGTCATTGAACTGTTTAGAAAAGATGATGACGGATTCTGACCTTGGCGAGAAAATCAACCGTCTCCCACTAGACTTGTCTTACATGTTGCATGTCTTCTCGAACCACGATAGCGATGAGATGGACATATCAACATTGTACTGGCGTACGGCAGATAGTATCGATACTGAGGAATTTCTTCAAGCGAAAATATGGAATTGGAAAAAACACCGTGGAATGGACGTGCCTGATGAACCCCCACATGATGCCAGAAGGGACATGGATGCCGTTTTGAAGCTTCGGAAAAAGGATTTGATTCCGTTCGCAAAATATCACAAGATTGACACCTCTTTACGTAAAGAAGAACTTCTTCAGAGATGCAAGCCAGAGTTGGCGAAAAACCCAATTTTTCACCAAATGCTTTTCACTTTAATCAATGAATCATTCCTTTCTGTCACTTACGACGAGTCAGGTGAAAGCCCCACCATCCTCGTACGCCTCAAAGAACATGAGGATTTGATTCGCAGTCACCTACAGGCTCGATGGGATAACGACCGGATTATGTTGAAAGATTATCTTGACAGATATTTGATCGAGGCGTTTGGGATACAAGACTCGCCACTGGAAAAGGCACTGCTCCGTACAGACCGGCGAAATTCAGTACAAAAGGAATTAGAGTATCGAGCCGTGTCAGATACTCCGATTCCAATACCTGGAGGGACAACAACCTCGGCGTATGGCGTGATTCTTTGGATTCTCACCTCGACGGAACTCAAACCGAATGATCGCGTCCTTATTTGTGGAGCAAAGGGAGCTATGACCGCGGTTTTAGCGAAACACATCGTTGGGGACGGAGGAGAGGTTCGCGTAATTGAATGGAATGAAGAGACTGCTGAGTGGGCAAGAGAGTCCATCTCTAGACATGGTTTTTCTTCAGACGATATCGAGGTTATTTTGCAAGAAGATGTTACAATTGGTAGCGGTAAAGAGGGTTATTGGACAACGATTATCATGAACGGTTCGATCCCAAAAATTCCCTATCCTTTATTGGATCAGTTGGATGATGAAGAAGGCAGAATCCTCTTTTTTATGCAGGATTCCAAAGAGAACTCGCAAACATGCTGGGTTGTGCACAAGAATGAATCAATTGTTACACAAAAAGAACTCAGCAAATTCAGGTTCACGCCAATCTATGGAAAATACGGATGGGATAGTATAGAGAAACTGCAACTTGATTACCAGCGATTAAAGAAAGAACAACGAGAGAAATCTCTGCGCGAACGAGTAAACCGTTTGGATGAATTGTTGCCTTATTCCCTATCTCGTGCTTTTAGCGTCGCTTCAAATGCAAAAACACCAAACGATCAACATAAGATGGTCATCCGATTGTTTGATCTACTGAATAAATATCATGTCTTTCTCAGTCTAGCCATTATCGGACAGACAAAGAAAATGAATGACAATATGAGGGATTTATTGAACAAATTCTCAATGAAAGCTCAGATGGGCGATTGGGTTCAATTTCTTCGCCAAGTTTGCTCCGAGAAGCATGACAATTCTGCATTGAGTGAGCTTAAATCGTTTCTAACACAAAAAACGGCCTCTGAATCCATCCTTTCGGCCTTTCTGCAGTTGCAAATAGAAACTGGAAAACAAGGAGCAGGTAAGCGAAAATCCGTGTCAATAATCGATTTTCTGGGTCAAGTTGTATCATACAGAAACATTAGTCAGGACGGACATGGTAGAAAACGTAGTTCGGTGGTGATTGAGCAGAACGCCAAGATGCTTCGAGAGGCATTTATTGAACTCATGAGCGAAGATAACCCTATCACAAATTGGCTCCTGTTTCATGTGGATAGCAATGAACGTCGAATCGAAGGAGGTGTTAAATTTGGTAAGCGAGAGCTTATGGGGAGTAATTTTGACTACGAATCAACCATTGAAGACTCAGACAGTCCTCTAGCTATCAATACAATAGCAGGAGGCGTTTACATTGATGTGAAAGGCAATTACTTTACCATGAGTCCATGGTTAGCCTTTGGGGAAGGTCAACATGGTGATGAGGAACTCTTTGTTTACAAGAGTGATGGGAAGTGGGAAACGTATCACAATTCGGATCGATATCCAGCCGAGAGAGAAAAAACGCTAATGACGAAGTTGATTGAGCGATTCCCTCCAAGTAGAAGACCTCTAAAAAACAAAAATGAAGGCAAGGCTGTCTTTACAGAGATGCTCGCTTTGTTTGTAGATGATGGCTTATTGGAAAATTGGGAGGTACGGAAGTTGGTTGATATCCTAAAGAAATTCGGGCTTTGTGAGAATGATGAAGAAGGATTGGAACAAATTAAACAGATTGTCGAGTCCGAATATCCAGATGTCGTGTTCGAAAGACAGAGTGTTGAATGAATCATACCTCACTTTGAGTAAAGGTGTGATTAAATTAGAAGATAGTTTGCTGAAGTGACTTTGTGAATCATTCGTTGATTAGTCCCAATTGTCATCGCCACAACAGGTTTGACAAATCAGAGGTATCTGGCCTGGATCCATCAACTTTCCACAAACCGTACATGGAACCCACTCACTAGGCATGGTGCAAAATATTAACATTCGGTAAATAGAGATTGTCAATGAATAAATATGGTGTGAAACAATCAGCACTCATGAGCAGAAGGATGTACGATGCTGAATGCCGAGAATGTGGCCACGAATGGGAATTGACCTTGATTGAGTTTGATC
>CALBFP010000231.1 GCA_937894115.1 uncultured euryarchaeote | reverse complement strand
AATGAATTTGCTCATTTTTGAAGACAGAAAATTTGCAGATATTGGCAAGATTTCTCAAAAGCAAATGGGCGGGATTTACAACATTCGACAATGGAGTGATCTTGTTACTGCCCATATGATCAGTGGACCCGATGTTGTTGATGGTGTGCAAACTGCATGGGCCAAGGCTTCGCGTACAGGGGGTGTCTTGCTGTTGGCTCAGATGTCGAGTCGTGGCAATCTTTTGGACGAGGCTTACACCGAAACGGTCGTCAAAGCGGGTAAGAACCACCCTGGCGTCTTTGGATTTATTGGCAACGGTTCACTTCCTGACTCCATTCGCGATTTGAGAAAAATGGTCGGTGAAGAAAAAATGATTTGGACACCTGGCGTTAATATTGCAACGGGCGATGGTGAAATGGGTCAGCGTTATGGCGATCCATACGAAGCTGTTTTGTCCGGATCGGATTGCATTATTGTAGGGTCTGGAATACACAACTCAGAGAACCCCGCTGATGCTGCCGCTGCATATGCAAGGGCTTCATGGAAAGCGTTGATGGAGCGCTAAATATGGTTGATTCGTTGTTTGTTCCAGGAATCGCCTCTCTGTTGGGTCTTATCGGATTGTTGTATTGGGGTTACTGGAATGCTCGTAAATTGGACCGCCAAATACGACAAGGTGACCAATCTCTCCTAACAACAAATAGGTACAAACGTGAAGAAGTTATTCAAGCGCCCATGGGATCAACCATCATGAAAGGACAGATTGTCAACGTCCCCATACATTATACCAACAACCCGATGATTGCACATCAGAATCGTTCACAGGATTGAAACGAGGTATCCTTGTTGGTAAGCAATCCCGACGCCACCACCAACCAACACGAGCATGAGAAGAAGAAGTTTGGCAAGTTTGCCTTTTTTGGGTTGCACCTGTTGGGCGTCGTTTTCAAGCGGCGTCAGTTCCGCAAGCGGGGGGAGGCTTTCCAGTGGAGGGAGGGTTTCCATTGGAGGCAGTTGAAGTGTGTCCGGTTGAGGTTGAATCCTGTCTTCAGGATAAAGCTGATCTAAATCCTCAAGTCCGGGGGCTTCCGGAATTGGCCCAAGGACTTGATCCCATATAGCGTCAAGTTGGCTCTGAGTAATCGGTTTTGCTAGCCAACCTACTGCGCCCGCAGAGTATGTAGCATGAACCGCCAGTTCTTTCAATCGGTTCGGTGCGATAAACAAGATTCTCGAGTCTCCTCCATGCTCTCGCATTTCCAGAGCAGCCAAATGGCCGTCGAGAGATGGGATGTCCAACGACATTACAACGAGTTCAGGGTCGAGTTTGATGTACATATCAACAGCAAGGTCCCCGTCTTCGCAAACTTCTGTTGCAAATCCTCGTTTCCTAAACACCTCACGTAAGCGCATAATCGACATTTGATTGTTGTCAACAATCAGTACAGTTGGTGCATCATCCGAGGATACTTCACTGACGTATGACATCGCGACCATTTGTTCTGAGACAGCGCTTGCTCATCAATCAACCGATGAAAACAAATGAATTTTCACTCATTCTTCGCCTGTGATGTCTTCAACAGGTCCTTGTTGAGGGTTTTCAAACGTTTGACGGAGGTTTTCCATGTTTGCCTCCTCCTCTTCGATTTTCTTTTTGCGCTTTGGAGCTTGCAAAAATTGCATCTGAAGTTCACTAATGACGCCCTTGAGCATGGCTTCAGCAGAAGGGTCAAGATTGCCTTGGGTTTTGTTTCGTAGCATTTGGATGATGTCAATAATGTCCTTCGCTTCTGAGAAATTAAACCTCAATCCCCCTTCTGGGTGTTCAAGTAACCCCAAATTTGCCATTGCGGAACGCTGGAACATGTGAACAACTGTGAAAAAGGTCTCCGTTTCTTTATCTTCAAACATCATAACTCCTCAAGTAAACATCTCATTCAGCAACCAATCTGGATTGAATTGCAGAAGATCATCGTAGCCTTGGCCAACACCTGCAAAAACGATTGGTCGACCTGTTGCGAAAGCGATGGATAGGCCCGCACCTCCTTTCGCATCGGTGTCCATCTTTGAAAGAACAGCCCCATCAAAGCGCATCAATTCCTGAAACATTTTCGCCTGGTCAACAGCATCGTTTCCAGCGAGCGCATCACCAACGAAAAGGACAAGATGGGGATTTGCAACACGGCGTACTTTTTCCAATTCCTTCATGAGGTTGGTTTTGTTTTGCATACGGCCTGCAGTATCGACAAGAACCACGTCGATGTTTTTGGCTTTTGCAGATTCGATTGCATCTCTCGCAATTGCTGCGGCGTCACCACCTCGCTGACTGGAGATGCATCGTATTCCAAGGTTGTCGCAATGGGATTGCAATTGTTGAATCGCTCCTGCTCTGAACGTATCTCCAGCCGCAGCAATTACAGAATGACCGTTCGATTGAAGCCGGTGGGCGATTTTCGCAGCAGTGGTTGTCTTTCCTGTTCCATTCACGCCCACCAACATCACAACAACCGGTGTGTCACCTTGGTCGAGGAAGGACTGAATCGAAGCGTCAAAATCCCAATAACCTGCAGAAAGAAGGTTTCGTAACGCCCGTTTCAATGCGGCTTCCAATACTTTCGCTAACTCAGCCCCACGACGCAGCCTTGCGCCGACAAGATTCTGACGCAATGCATTCAAAACAGTCGTTACGGCTTCGCTTGAGATGTCCGATTCAAGAAGCATCCATTCAAGCTCTTCTAAGAGATCATCGAGAACCTTTCCTTGCTTTATGACTCGGCCACCTTGTTCAACGATTCCACCTCCAAGATCGACCGACACTGCACCTGCTTTCGTTTCCAAATCTGCAAGTTTAGAGGAACCGCGTGGAGCGCTTTTCACCTCGACCAATTGCCGTCCTGTTGTTGTTCGCATCATCGATAAGTCAACGCGCGAGCCTTTTGGTTTTGCAACGGCGGTTGCGTTACGTCGTTTGAGCTCTTTTTGTCTCTGCTTTTCCAATTTCTCAAGCCTTTTGCGTTCTTTCTTTGAGAGGACACGTGGAAGTTCAACGTCTTCTTCATCATCATCCCAATCGTCCCAATCGTCATCATCTGATGCAAACGATGGTTCTGATTCTACTGCTTCTTCGTACCCATCCTCAAGATCATCGTCCCAGTCATCTTGCTGTTGTTGAGATGTGTGAATTGCTGCGAGCCCCTCTTGTGAATCCTCAACAACCGTCAAGGCCTCAGAATCGACTTCATCGGCAACTTCTTTGACGCGTTTTTTGAATCGATCAAAGAGCCCCATGCGCCCACCTAATCGTCCAAAGTCAATTCGTTGCCGAACATTCCGCCCCGACGACGTTTCTGTTTCGCTTCAGACGACTCCGTCGGTAAATCGTCGCTGTTTACTTCTTGCGAATCCGATGCTTCTGCCTGTTTCATCATTTCAGTAGCTGAATTAAATGATTGAGCCAAATTGGTAACTGTTGCCTCCAATTGTTGGCTTTGCGATTGGAGGTTCTCAAGCAGTGCCCCAAGTTCTTCCATTCGTTCTCGGGTAAGTGCTGCTGCATCGGACCAGGAACGTTCACCAAAAATACCGCTCCCTAAATCAACGATGGTGGTTCCTTCACCACCTCCGGGATGTTGACACGTTAGCGTAACACCGGCGCCAATCGAGACGTGCATCTTCATTGGTGAAGCATGATCTTTCGTTGCGAGCGTTTCGAGAATCGTGGCGGTTACATCGTGTTGTCCAAGAACATTGATGACCTGATCAATCCTTTCTTGAACTTCATGAAAACGTTCACGATTCATTTCCACGAGTCGTGCTGTTCGTTGAAGTTCAGACTGTTCCAAAAGACCGCCTCAGCATTGCCTGTGCTAAGACCTTCATGAATGCGGCGATGGAGTGTTTACTCTTCTTCTGCAACCGAAGCAATTGGGCCACCAGCCGCTTCAATTTCATCTCGGAAATGGTGGAGAACGGCCGGTTCCGATGAAGTGCGGGGGTCGATTTCATCAACGGATTTGATGTCGATGGAGCGTCGTGTTGCCTTGTGTCGGGAACCAATCATGGAGTAGATGCGATGTTCGGCATCTGATTTCGAAGATGCGACGACGTCAACAGAGAATTTTTGCCTTCGACGACCGAAGGGGGCTTGTCCATCAACACGGAAGGCTTTCATGTGTCAAGGCGACTCGTTTCTCAATTTAAACGCGATGGTTACGACTCAGATGGTGCATCGCGTGTTTCATCAACGTGGAAGAGCAGCGTTGAAACGTGCGAAGTCTGTTGTTGGCGTTGTTGATTTTCGTTGCCCCCATGCCTCTTGATGGGTTCATCGACACACAGCCGTACCTCGGAGAAGAGGTTGTTCTTCAACTGCAGGGCGATCGTGGTTGGACTCAGGAACAATGGACTGATTTGGTTGTTTATGGATACACCCCCCTTCGGTTGTTGACGACTACATCTGTGGTTGTATGGAAAAATGAGGTGAATGCTCAGCACCCGATTGCACTGGAGATGTCCACGCCAAAAGTTGTATGGGGCTCGCTACCCGTTGATGGACAACAGGTTCGTGTTGTGTTTGAGCCAAGTTTACCAAAACCTGTACAGGACCGCATTGTTGAGGATTTTCGCAGCGTATTTCGTTCACCTCATCTTTCGATTGATCGGGGCCATCTCTCTTCAGTAACAATGGCATGGAGTGCGGAATATCAGACTGCATGGTTCGACAATCGTCACGGAATATTGACCGTTGAACCCTTGCTAGAAACCGAATCAAGAACCTTAGCATCTGCAAAAAAGCTCACAGGAGGGGGAGAGGGGGCATATCCATTGGCGTGGACTTTCGGCCTCAACGGCTCGGGTGTTGTTGTTGGTGTGGCGGACACAGGTATCGATTCCGATCACTCCTGTTTTCGCAACATATCTTCGTCCTCCGTGGGATCCGAACATCGCAAATTGTTGCATGTCAACACGACCATCGATGATTGGGATTCTTCTGGTCACGCAGATTATCGCCATGGAACGCATACAGCTGGAATTCTTGGATGTCATCCAGTTGATACTGCAATCGGAGATGTTGTTCCTTCCGGTTTGATGGCTCTTGGGTACGATACACGTTTGGTCGTGCAAGATATCGTTTCTGAAGAGGGGTGGGTGCCTCCTGATGTCGATTTATTGCTTGCTGAATCGGCGATGTACGGAGGATTCATTCATTCGAATTCGTGGGGAGATGATACCACAGATTACACGCTTCGTTCGGGGGATTTCGATGCGTTTTCTCGTGAGTTCCCATGGACCCTTCCGTTGATTGCGCCAGGTAACAACGGTGAACGTGTTTTGGAACCCGCAAACGCTCGAAACGTTGTTGCTGTAGGCGCCTCCACCAAGGATGATGTCACAGAACGGTGGATGGGTTCAGTCCACGGTCCAACCGATTCTGACACCAGAGGTATCTTCGCTTTAGCACCCGGTGCATCGATTGTTTCGGCTCGATCCGACGGCATACCGGACTCCTACAACAGCGGACAACACACACTTAGTGGGACAAGTATGTCCACTCCAATGGCAGCATCCTATGCAAGTGTTGTTCAACAAATGGTCCAAGAGGGTTGGATTACTGGGCACAATGAGACATTGATTGCGCATGACCTTCAACTCAGGGCGCCATGGTTTGAAACCGATTCTGTACAACGGAATGTGTTTCTTGGAGAGGGTTTTACGCCATCTGCGCCTTTGATGAAAGCGCTTCTTTCCTTGTCAACCACACCACTCACAGAACCGTTTCGAAATGGGGGCGACGATGGTTCTATTGCTCCAAACAATCACGACGGCTGGGGCGTTCTTAACCTGAGTGAATTGATTGATTTCGAAGGAATTATCACCTCTTCTGAATCCATTGAACGGCCCATTCAGAACGTGTGGATTCATGATTCGTTCAGACTCCACGATGCCTCTCCGGTGGATGTTCTTAATGTACGCAAAGAGAACACTACGCCGATCGAATACCTAATGCAAAATTCATGGGATGGTGATGGTGCTATCGGCCCATTTCTTTCAACGGGAGATGTCTTTCAGCAACGATTTATACTTCAGAAAAATATGTCGTTGGACATCCAGCTTTCTTTCCAAGCAAAACCTGAGCCTCATTTAGTCGACGATATTCAACTCATGATTCGACTCCCGGACGGTCGGTTCGCAGTCGGAGAGCAATATCGGCAAGACGGTCGTTCGATGTTGTTTTACGATTTTGCAGATCACCTCAACACCACTGCTTTCCC